>JBGSQO010000674.1:0-3746 GCA_041738055.1 Filomicrobium sp. | reverse complement strand
CGCTGCGAGCGCATCGAGCGCGGCGCGGCCCCAGATGGTGCCGTCGTCGAAGCGAACGCGGTCGATGCCGGCGGTTGCGGCGTCGAAGAAGCCGGCGATGGTGATGGCGCCGCCGCCAGCGATGGAGAGGACGAGATCTCCGGGTGTGGACGCGACGCGGTAAGCGGAGATGCCGGAAGGCGCTATGCCGCCGAACAGGTACAGCGTGTCGATGTCGCTCTCGCCCGTGCCGTCGTCGACGATGGTGTCGCGCCCATCGCCTTGGAAATAGATGTAGCCGTCGCTGCCCTCGCCGCCGATCAGAGCGTCATCGCCGTCGTCCCCGAACAGCGTGTCGTTGCCGCCGTAACCGGTGAGCGTGTTGGCGTGCGCGTTGCCGGCAAGCCGGTTGACAAGCACATTGCCTTCGCCGTTGGCAGCCGGGCCGGTGAGATAGAGATCCTCGACGTTGTCGGGCAGCGCGAAGTCGATCGAGGCATAAATCGTGTCTCTGCCGGCGTTCGCCGTTTCGACGACGGTATCGCCGGCATTGTCGACGAAGTAATCATCGTTGCCGCCGGCGCCCTCCATGTGGTCGGCGCCCGGTCCGCCGTCGATCGTATCGCTGCCGTCGCCCTCGGCGATGACGGTATCGTTGCCCTCGCCGGCGTGGACGATCGAAGGCTGGCTGATGGAGATCTGGTCGTCGCCGGAGCTGCCGTCGATGCTCGACGGCGGCATGGGAGAGTTCTCCGGCGAGTTGGGATCGGCAGGTGGCGCGGGGCGGTCCTCGATCGGAGAGAGAAACGGCTGGTTGAGCTGGCTCACCGCCGAATCCCAGTTGGGATAGATCGGGAATCCATCTTCGTCGGACGTCGGGATGCCGGGGTCGATGAACATCAGGCCGAGGTCGCCGATCTCGAAGTCGACGATGCGGACGTACGTCATCGTGTCGGGATCGCTGGCTATGAACGTATGCGTGACGGTGCCGCCGATGTCGTCGATCGGGATCGTCTCGGTCCACGGCACGCCGCTCATCACGAGGATCACGAGGTCGCTGCCTTCGAGGTAGAAGCCGATGTAGCCGAGGAACTCGATGACGCCCGACGGCTCGTAGTGGCCGTGCTGGATCTGGTTCAGCGTGCGGTGCTGAAAACTCAGCTCATAGCCGTAGTCCTGCATCTCCTCGTAGGTGCCGATGGCGCCGAGCACGGGCATCAGCGCCGAGCCCTCGATGCCGAGGCCCGAGCCGTTGACGAGGTTGTAGGGGAGGAACAGCCGGTCGCTCGCGTCGGCACCCTCGATGACGAACTCGACCGAGGACTGGCCCGGCGTCGTCAACGTCGAGAGAACGAACTCGTCGGCTCCGTCGCCGCCTATGGCGAGTGTGCGCCCGCCGCCGCTGACGATCACGTCGTCTCCGGCGCCGCCGTCGATATCGACGTCATATCCGCGCGGGCTGAGGCCGGTGTGCGCGGCGATCAGATGCGCGTCGATGAGGTCGTTGCCCGCGCCTCCCTCGATGCCGCGCAGGGTCTCGCCACCGAAGAACCTGTCGTCGTGCTCGGAGCCGACGAGCCATTCGACGGATTCGACCCAGTAGCCGGCTCCGCTCGTGTTCGCGTCCGCGCTGACGAAATGAGCGGTATCGCTCGCGGCGTTGAAGGTGAGTCCGGATCCGGCGCCCTCCAACGAGAGTTCGTCGCCCTTGCCTTCGCCCTGATAGCCGAAGTCGATGGTCTCGGTCGTTTCGATGATCTCGACGTTGGGGCCGAGGATGAAGGAGTCGGACTCGTCGTCCCACTTCACGTACTCGATCGAGAACATCCAGGCGATGCCGTGGTCGTGCGTGGCGATGAACTGCGGCGTGTAGTGCGGGACGTTGTGCTCGACGTACTCGATGGTGACAAGGCCGGCCCCGGCGAATGTCAAGGCGTCGGTGCCGTCCTCGTCGTAAGGCAGCGACGGGTCGCCGCCGTGGACGTAATCGACGCCGTGCGACCAGAAGAACAGGTCGTTGCCGCCGCCGCCGTAGAGCCGGTCGACGACGTCGTTATCGGCGCCGTAGAGCGAGTCGTCGCCCCAGCCGCCGTAGATCGCGTTGAACTGATCGGCGATGACGAGGACTTCGCTCTCGTAGCCGCCGAGCAGGGTGGTGTAGCCGGGCGAGAAGCCGAGCCGGTAGGGAAAGTTGTCGAGGATGTCCAAACCGGCGGCGTACATCACCGACGTGATGAAGCTGGTCGAGTTGAGCGTCGAGACCGGCGACGAGGGCAGCCCGTAGGCAACGTAGCGATACTGCGTATCGGCGATGTCGCGCGCATGATCGACCATCGCTTCCCAGATCTCGTCGGCGTCGATGGTCGCTATCAGGCGGCTGCCGCGGCTCTCGGGCGTCCCGATCGCCGCCTCGAGTAAGTCGCCGCGCAACCCGCCGTTGGCGATGAAGAGCGACATGGTTCCGCTGTCGCCGAGCACGCCGAGGATCTTGCCGTCCGGCGTGTCGATCACGGTGCCTTCGAGGACGTACCATTCCTCTTGCGGGATCGGCACGGAGGTCTGGCTGTCCGGCACATAGACGAGCTGGATGTGATCGAAGCCGAACCAGCCGAGCCGATAGGCTTCGATGGGGACCTGCTCGATGTAGATGGCGGACATGAGCTCGAGCCCCCGGTTTCAAACAGCGGTCCGCTGCTCGCGAGCGGCGTAGCGCATGCTTCGGTGCGGGGGCGATGATGGCCGGACGTCGCATCGGTCTTTGGACCGTCGTCGATACGAGAGCCAGGTCGCGCGTCAGGTAATTCCCCCCGGAGGAATTCTCATCCGAAGGGCGATCATTTGTCTACACCGCAAACGCATCTGGATCAGCCGGTGCTGAATCTGATCATCCGAATGTTCGCGCCGTGTGGTCATGCCGTTAAAGAAAAAAGGGGGCAGCCATGGCCGGCCGCCCCCCTTTTTCGAATGGTCTCGCGCGTGCAATTCGCGCTTCCGTGCCGTCTGGTCAGCGCTTGCCCCAGATCTCGACCGTGGCGCGGTCGTTGCCCTTCGCGGTGCGATCGAAGAAGCGCGACCGGTAGCGAGCCTCGACCTCCTTGATGATCTTCGGACCGCCCTGGACGGTGATCGGACCGAATCCGACGTTCGGCTCGACCCGCTTGCGCTCGCCGGCGATCTTCTGGGTCGTGCCGTCGGAGAAGTTCAGATCGAGATAATCGAGCGTGATGTCGCGGTCCTTGACCACCACGCGCACCTGACGGAAGCCGCGCTTGTGGGCGCGCACCGGCGAGCGGTCGGTCTCGAAGCCGACGAAGCCGACGGCATTGCCCGAGGTGAGGCGGACCCAGCCGTCGTTGAACAGCTCGGATTCCTGGTCGATCCACTTTTCGGAAAGCTCGCCCCAGATCTCGACGCCCGCGGTGCCGGTGGCGTTCTCCTTGCGCTTATAGGTGATGTCGATGCCGTCGATGAAATGGTCACCCTTGAGGCCCATCGGCTCGGTGCGATAGCCGGCCTTGATCGGTCCGGCATAAGGAAGCTCGACAACCTGACCGCCGGCGAACGCGACCTTCACGTCGATCAGATCGATGTCGTTATCAGAGATACAGATGCGAATGCGGTCGAACTTGCCGGCATTGCTCGGAACCGGCAGGCGGTCGCGGTCGGTGCCGAAGCCGACGTTCGCCCGGGTCAACAGCACGTTGCCTTCACCGACGCAGCGGCCCTGAGGCGCCTTCGACGTCGACACCGCGCGCTTGGTGACGGGC
>JBGSQO010000650.1:0-11775 GCA_041738055.1 Filomicrobium sp. | reverse complement strand
TTGCCGCCCAGACGAACGCGCCCGCCGCCGCTTCGCCGACATTCGGCAATCCAGGCGGCAGGTGCGCACCCATGCCGATGAGCGGCAGCACGATGAGGCCGGAGGCAGTCACGAGCCCCGCGAAGAACGGCCCGACCAGCATGTAGCCGAGGAACGTCCACAGCGCGCGCGCGAAGTTGCTCGGTTCGTCTTGGGTTTCTTTTGCCATGACTGGTGCCCATTGCTTTGCTGACAACGGCCTTCGTGGTAGCCTTTTTGAGAGCCGAGGTGAACCGATGAACATGATCCGCCCACAGCGCCGACCGCCTCGCATCGCCCTCTCCGATTTCGAGGAGATGCTGTTCAATCGGCCCGAAGAGGAGAAGTGGGAGCTGATCGACGGCCGCATCATCAAAAGCATGGTCGGCGCGCGGTGGGAGCACCACGAGATCGTCTCGAATATTCAGTTGGCGCTGCACGGCCACCTGCGCGGCAAGGGCTCCAAGTGCCGCGTCTTCCGCGAGACCTTCTTCCTCAAGAAGAAGGCTGACGACTTGGCCGCCCTGCCCGACGTCTTCGTCTATTGCGGCATGCTCTCACGCGAGCAGGCGTCCGTCGACGATGCGCTCGTCATCTTCGAGGTCATGTCGCCGGGCACGGCTGCCAACGACCGCAGGATCAAGCGGTTCGCCTACCAGCGGCTGCCCGGACTTCAAGTCTATGTGCTGGTCGAGCGCGACCAGCCGTTCATCGAGGTCTTCCGCCGCCACGCCGACGGCTTCCATGGCGAGCCGCAACTTGAGGGCCTCGACGCAATCCTGCGCCTGCCGGAGATCGAGTTCGAGGTAAGCCTCGCCGACATCTACCGCGAGGTCATCGCCGGAGACGAGGGCTGAGTTCGCCGCTCGCCCCACCCCCGGAAGCCCCGCCCTAAGCGTCTCAGGCTGCCTGTTCCAAGTCCGCCGCCCACTCCCCACGCGCCGCCAGCGAGTTCATGCGGGCGCGATGCGTGAAGGCGCGCTGGCCGGCCGTCACGTTCTCCGTCTTGCCGCTCCAGGCCTTGAGGGCTGCCGCCTGCAGCGCGCGGCCGTAGGAGAACGTCAGCGCCCAGGGCAGGCCACCCATCTGGTTCATCAGGCTGAGGTGGCGCGTGGCGTCCGTATCGGACTGGCCGCCCGACAGGAAGGCGACGCCGGGAACCGCGGACGGGACGGTTGCCTTCAGACACTTCACCGTCTTCTCCGCGACCTCCTCGGCCGACGCCTGCTTGGCGCATTTCTGGCCGGCGATCACCATGTTCGGCTTGAGCACCATGCCTTCGAGGTTGACGCCGGCCGCGTAAAGCTCCCGGAAGACGATGCGCAGCACCTTGTGGGTGACGTCGTAGCAGCGGTCGATGTCATGGTCCGAACTCGGCCCGTCCATCAGCACCTCGGGCTCGACGATGGGCACGATCCCGGCCTCCTGGCACAGCGCGGCGTAGCGGGCCAGAGCATGCGCGTTAGCGTTCTCGCAATTCCACGTCGGCAGGCCCGGCCCGATGGTCAGAACCGCCCGCCATTTGGCAAAGCGCGCGCCCAGCGCATGGTACTCGGCCAAGCGCTCGCGCAGGCCGTCGAGGCCCTCGGTGATCTGCTCGCCGGAGGAGAGAGCAAGCGGCTTGGCGCCCATGTCGACCTTGATGCCGGGAATGGAGCCGGCCGCCTTCATGACGTCGACCAGGGGCGTGCCGTCCTTGGCCGTCTGGCGGATGGTTTCGTCGTAGAGAATGACGCCAGAGATATAGCCCGTCATGGCGTCGGAGGCGCGCAACAGCATCTCGCGATAGTCGCGGCGCGTGTCGGCGGTCGACGTCACGCCGATCGAATCGAAGCGCTTCTTGATGGTTCCCGAGCTTTCGTCGGCGGCCAGGATTCCCTTGCCGGGCGCCACCAGGGCGTGGGCGATGTCGTCGAGCCGTTCGGTCATGGGGCTGCCTCTATCGGTAAGTGATTTGGCGATTACCGAGCGGCACGGTTAGCCCGCCTTAGCTGGAATGCCAAGGGGCAGCGCTTGAGACCTTCGACGTGGTGGCAATAATTCGAGGGTGCCCTCTCCCCGTTGCCGGAGAGAGGGGACCATCCAGCGGACTTACAATCTCAGCCCAACTTGGCCATGGCGACGGCGGTATCCGACATGCGGCTCGAGAAGCCCCACTCGTTGTCGTACCAGCTCATGACGCGCACCAGGGTGCCGTCCATGACCTTGGTCTGGTCCATGTGGAACACCGACGAGTGCGGGTCGTGGTTGAAGTCGGAGGAGACGTTCGGGTGGTCGGTGTAGCCGAGCACGCCCTTCAGCGCGCCGTTGGCCGCCGCCTTGATCGCCGCGTTGATCTCGTCCTTGGTCGTCTCGCGCTTGGCCAGGAACTTGAAATCGACGACCGAGACGTTGGGGGTCGGCACGCGGATGGCCACACCGTCGAGACGGCCGTTCAACTCCGGCAGCACGAGGCCGACGGCCTTGGCCGCACCCGTCGAGGTCGGGATCATCGACAGGCTCGCGGCGCGGGCGCGATAGAGGTCCTTGTGCATGGTATCGAGCGTCGGCTGGTCGCCCGTATAGGAGTGGATGGTCGTCATGAAGCCCTTGTCGATGCCGACGAAGTCGTTGAGCACCTTGGCGACTGGGGCGAGGCAGTTCGTCGTGCACGAGGCGTTTGAGACGACCAGATGCTCCGGCTTCAGCTTGTCGTGGTTGACGCCGTAGACGACGGTGAGGTCGGCGCCGTCCGAGGGGGCAGACACCAGCACGCGCTTGGCGCCGGCAGCGAGCAGCAGCGAGGCCTTCTCCTTGGAGGTGAAGATACCCGTGCACTCCATGGCGACGTCGACGCCGAGGTCCTTGTAGGGCAGTTGTGACGGGTCCTTGATCGCCGTCACCTTGATCGGCCCGCGGCCGACGTCGATGGTATCGCCCTCGACCGTGACCACGCCAGGGAAGCGTCCGTGCACGCTGTCGAAGCGCATCAGGTGCGCATTGGTCTCGACCGGCCCCAGATCGTTGATGGCGACGACCTCGATGTCGGTGCGCCCATTCTCGATGATGGCGCGCAGAACGTTGCGTCCGATGCGTCCGAAGCCGTTGATCGCCACTCTGACTGCCATGCGTGTTCTCCCTGATGTGACGCGAAGCCGGCGCCTGTCGCACACGACCCCGCGATGACCCTTGTCGATGGTCTTTGCCGTGCCTCGCCGCTGCCAACGCAGCCGGAGCTTTTCGAGGCTGCGCAATTAAGTTGGCAGCCTTCGCCGCTGTCAATGCGACGATCCCGCGACATTGTCGAACCGGAGGCCAGCAGGATCGGCCGCAAACCGCCAAAGAGTGCTCACAACTGTGCGGTATGAGGATGCGGCAATTGACGCGGCGCGCGCGGGTCAACTACGACTCCCCATCAGTCATGTGGAGAGCGTACTAGAGGGTGGAGGCGCAAACCGCATGGCAGAATTGGACAGGCCTATGGCCCCGCGGGACCAGCAAAAGTCGAAACGCGCGGCGCCGCGCAAACCTGCTTCCCCCGAAGCCGGGCTGACGGCGGCCGTCGAACGGCTGGAGGGCGAGATGCGAGCGCTGGTCGCTGAGCGCGACCGTCTGGCCGGGGAACTCGATGCGGCAAAGGCCCGCATCACCGAACTGCAGGATGCGCAGACGGCGGCGGTCAACCGCATCGACTGGGTGGTCGATTCCCTGAAGAGCATGCTGGAAGGCAACCGCTGAATACAGTTCACTCTCGATACTGTCGAGGCACGCCGGAGACCGGCAGCGTCATCGGCCTCGCTCAGGTCGATCACGCGGCGTTGTTGATGATCGACGAGAGACCCGACAAGCCCCTTCAAAGCAAGGCCCGAAGCGACTATGTTCAATATCGCTGCGGGGCGCGTTAGGGACAACGAATCTCCAGGGCCTATAAGATCTGCCAGGGAGCTGTCCCTGACCGGGACCGTGGTCCCGGACACACGGCGCCCACCTTACTTAGTAGGGACCCGGCGAGATCAAACGTCCCGACGGCTTCCGCGGCACTTTCCATAGTCTCTCCTTATTGAGGCTCGGCCCGCAACCTGCCACTGGCAGGCGCGTTCGGCTGCCGAATGGCGATGCCCGCCGATCAATCCTGTCACGGATCGGCACTGCGACTACGCCAATATTCACCCTGTTCATCGGTCTCAAACCGTCGCTTACGGCTTCTTCAGCAGACGGCGGTTCAATCGTACGCAATCGGCGCAATGCCGCGCCGACGGGGTACGTTTCGAATCGTAACGGGGTGTCATGGCCAAGATCTTCGGTGTTTTTTTCCTCGCGGTCTGCTTCGCATTTTGCGCCTACCTCTGGGTGCCGGGTGTGCTGAGCGACCTCACGCTCGATGCCAGCACGTTGCAGCCGGCGGAAGCCGTCGAGGTGAAAGCCGCCAAATGCACGGTCCACGCCTTCGTCGTGTCGACGTGCGAAATTTCCGTGCACGACAAGGCCGCCGACCAGACCGTCGATTTCCACTACGCCCTGCTGGGTAACCTGGGCGGCGAAGGCTTCACCGTACTCCGCAGCACGGACGACGCCGAGTTGCTGACGACGAGCGTCGGTTTGGACTACGTCTGGAACCGTCTTGTGACGGCACTGCTCATCTTGTTGATCGGGCTCGCCATCGTCAGCGCCGGACTGCAGTCACGCGGCGAGATGGCTCCGGCCCGCTGAGAGCCTCACGGCTGCTCACTGCCGGGACGAGTTGGCAATTTTCAAGGGTTGGTGCAGGGTCGTCGACAGTCGACCACCCTGCAAAAGCCAAGTGCCAGCCCCATGACCTCGGACCAAGACAAGAAAGCACTTCGGAACGAGGCCAAAGCCCGCCGCGCTGAGGCCCACGCCAGAGAGGCCGACACGGCCCGGGCAGCACTCGCGGGTGCCGATCTCGCTCCGCTCGCTCCGCATTGGCCGTGCAGCGTCTCGGGCGTCCTCCCCATCGGCGAGGAAATCGCCCTCGGCCCGCTGATGCTCCGCCTCCATGCCGAGGGCGCCACGCTCGCCCTGCCGGTCATCGAGAAAAAGGCGCATCCCCTGCTGTTCCGGGCCTGGGCGCCCGGCGATCCGCTCGCCCTGAAAGCCTGGGGCATCCGCGAGCCGCTGCCCGAAGCTGCAATCGTCGAGCCGGACCTGCTGCTGGTGCCCCTGCTGGCGGTCGATCCGCACGGCTACCGGCTCGGCTATGGCGGCGGCTTCTACGACCGGACGCTTGCCCGACTGCGCGCCTTGAAGCCTGTCGTCGCGATTGGCGTGTGCTATGGCAGCCAGCGCCTCGACGCCGTCCCGCGCGACCGCTATGACGAGCCCCTCGACGGGCTGCTGACGCCGTCGGGGCTTATCTGCTTCTCACGACACGAGGCTTGATGCGACTTCTGTTTCTGGGCGACGTCGTCGGCAAGTCCGGCCGCAAGGCGGTGCTGGACCACCTGCCGGGCCTTATCGCGCGCTATGCGATCGATTTCGTCGCCATCAATGGCGAGAACGCCGCTGGCGGCTTCGGCATCACGGAAGCCATCCTCCAGGATCTGCTGGGCGCCGGCGCCGACGTCGTGACGCTGGGCAACCACGCCTTCGACCAGAAGGAGGCGCTCGTGTTCATCAACCGGCATGAGCGGCTGATCCGGCCGATCAACTTCCCGCCGGGCACACCCGGCCGCGGCGTCACGCGGCTCACCGCCCGCAACGGCGCCGAGGTACTCATCATGAACGCCATGGGGCGTGTGTTCATGACCGAACTCGATTGCCCGTTCCGCGCCGTCGATGCCGAGATCACGGCTTGCCCCTTGGGGCGCGGCGCCGATGTCATCCTGATCGACATGCACGCGGAAGCCACCAGCGAGAAGCAGGCGATGGCCCATTTCGTCGATGGCCGCGCCAGCCTCGTCGTCGGCACCCACACCCACGTCCCAACGTCCGACGACCGCGTGCTGCCGCGCGGCACCGCTTACGTCTCCGACATCGGCATGTGCGGCGACTACAATTCCGTCCTCGGCATGGACCCGGCCGAGCCCGTGAACCGCTTCCTGACGCGAATCCCCTCGGCGCGCTTCGAGCCGGCGCTCGGCGAGGGGACGGTCTCGGGGGTGGCGGTCGAGATCGACATGGCGACGGGCCTAGCGCTCCGCATCGCCCCGGTGCGGGTTGGCGGCGTGCTGTCGGAAGCGTTGCCGGAGTTCTGGGCGGACTAGTGAAGACGGGGGGCCTTGCCCCCTCGACCCCCACAAGGGTCTTAGACCCTTGACCCGTCGCCGGGAGTTCCTGGCACGCCCGAGCCCCAGAAGAAGCAAACAGGCTTCGCCTGCGCGGGGGTTCGGGGGCGCGCAGCCCCCGAGCGGGTCTGGGCGGCAGCCCAGTTGCGGGCAAGCCTAACCCCTTGACCGCAGCCCCACCCAACGCGCATTAAATCGCTGACCCCAACCACAATCCAGGCGAGACGTTCCATGGCCGGGCATTCAGCCTTCAAGAACATCATGCACAAGAAGGGCAAGAAGGATGCCCAGCGTGCCAAGATCTTCACCAAGCTCGCGCGCGAGATCACCGTCGCCGCCAAATCCGGCCTGCCCGATCCGGCGATGAACCCCAAGCTGCGCCTCGCGGTTGCCGAGGCCCGCGCCGAGAACATGCCCAAGGACAACATCGATCGCGCCATCAAGAAGGCCGAGGGCGGGGACGCCGACAGCTACGAGGCGATCCGCTACGAAGGCTATGCGCCGGGCGGCGTCGCCGTCATCGTCGAGACCCTGACCGACAACCGCAACCGCACGGGTCCTGTCGTGCGCGCCGCCTTCACCAAGCACGGCGGCAACCTCGGCGCGACGGGATCGGTCGGCCATATGTTCGACCACGTCGGGGAAATCCGCTATCCGGTCGCCGCAGGATCCGCCGACAAGGTGCTGGAGGCCGCCATCGAGGCCGGCGCCGACGATGCGGTCTCCGACGCGACGGGCCATCTCGTCACCTGCGGCTTCGACAGCCTCGGCACCGTCGCTGGCGCGCTGGAGGAGGCACTCGGAGCCGCCGAAAGCGTGAAGGCCGTCTGGCGGCCCAACATCTCGAGCCCGGTCGACGAGGACAACGCCGCGACCATCCTGAAGCTCATCGCCTATCTCGAGGACGACGACGACGTGCAGGCGGTCTACGCCAACTTCGAGGTCTCCGAGGACGTGCTGAAGAAGCTGACCGCGGCGTGAGCCGTCCAGTTAACGGCGGCTTGCTTCGGGCTGCGTAGAGTTGACTCAAATCGCCACGCCCGCGTGAATGGGGCGTCCACGCCTCGACTGTATCCTGCATCCATCGAATGACTGATGCGACGAGCAGGACAACGACCATGCAGATGCAAATCGGAAGCGCAAACTTCGACCTCTACACGCGGAATCTGACGCGCTTGTATTGGACCGACTTCATCGACCGGAAGGTTCTCGAGATGCGCCTGCACGATGCGGCCTGCCAGATGCCGACCGCAGCCGAGCTTCTCACCTCCGACCGCAGCTTTTTCGACGTGTTCAAGACCCGCTGATTTCCGGCCGTCTCGACGGCCCGACTACGAAGCCGCGATTCACGAATCGCAAATCATGATACCGACGTCCCCATGAGGGGAACGCGCACCATCCGCATCATCGGCATCGATCCGGGCCTCCGGCGCACCGGCTGGGGCATCGTCGAGAGCGACGGCGTCCGCCTCGTCTATATCGCCTCGGGCTTCGTGACCTCGGACGCGGAGTCTCCGCTCGCCTACCGCCTGCGCGAGCTTTACGAGGGCGTCACCAGCGTTATTGCGAGCCACTCGCCGCAAGAAGCCGCCGTCGAGGAAACCTTCGTCAACGAGAACGCCAAGGCCACCCTCAAGCTCGGTCAGGCGCGCGGTATGGCGTTGCTGGCTCCCGCCATGCGCGGATTGAAGGTCGCGGAGTATCCGCCCAATCTCATCAAGAAGACCGTCGTCGGGGCCGGCCACGCGGAAAAGCGCCAGATCCAGGCCATGATCGGCTTCCTGCTGCCCAAGGCCAAATTCGCCAACGCGGACGAAGCCGATGCGCTGGCCATCGCCATCTGCCACGCCAACCACCGCACCAGCGCCGCCTACCGGGCGAGTCTCTGACGACGGACATCCCCTCTCCCCATTGCTCTGCACTTGCAATGGGGAGAGGGTTAGGGTGAGGGGCAGCCCCAGATGCTGCGGTGTATGGCTGCCCCTCACCCCGGGACGGGGAGAGGGGGAAGTGCCGCGCCGGCCGGAAGGCGCGTCAGGGGAGAATGCCCGCCTGTTTCAAGGCGATCTCGCCGATCAGCAGGCAGCTCATCGCCACCAGCAGGATGCCCGCCAGCCGATTGATCAGGGCCAGCCGCTCTTCTGTAATGCGGCTGCGAAACCGCCCGACGATCGACGCGAGGCTCACCCACCACAACAGGCTGCCCGCCATGACGGCTGCCACCATCAGCAGGGCCTCCACGGGTCCCGTCACCTCGACAAAAGAGCTGACCCCTCCAAAGATGGCAAACAGGCCGAGCACAGCACCCGGGTTGGTGATCGTGAACAGGAACGCGCGCAAGACGTCCATGCCATAGGCAGCCAGCGTCGCGCCGCGTCCATTGACCTCGAGGTCCTTCGACTCCAGCCGCGGCGCCGTCGTGTACAGGCGCACCCCGAAGGCCAGCAGCACCAGACCGCCGATGAGCTGGATCACCGTGCGGTAATGCGTGACGAGGCCGGAGATCGCGCTGACGCCCATCGCCGCCATCAGCGCGACCAGCCCATCGCCGATCACCGCGCCGAGGCCTGCCGCGATGCCGCCCCACATGCCGCGTGAGATGGAGCGCTGGATGCACAGCACGTTGACGGGTCCGACGGGAGCCGCGACAAGGAGGCCGATGACCATGCCGACCGGGATGACGAGGGGGTTGAGACCCAGGCTGACGCTCATGTCCGCCCCGCGCCGCTCACCGGGTCGGGCAGTCGACGCAGGCAACTCACCTGCGTGCCTTCAAAGACCCGGCTCGGCCGAAACGATACCTGTCTATTCGGGAGAGTAGCATGAGCCGCATGTCGCCGCTTCGAGCCGGTCGGCAGCCGGGTGGCCCCGACCGCCGGCATAGTCAATTGCAGCACTCGCCTCTCCTCCCCCGTCGTCCCCACGACTGGCCCCGCCTTATCAAGCTCGCATTGGTAGTTGCCACGATGGGCGTTGTCCATGCTCCGGGCGATGCCGCCGCAGGCGGAGCTGCCCGCCGCCAGACCGCGGGTCTCCCCTTCACGTCCGGGCCGACCACCGACCGGGCCGCACAACGGGTGCCGCTCGCCGAGTTGCCGGCCGCCGTGCTCGACATGCGCGAGGCGATCCTGGCCGCCGTCGGCAGCGGGCGGATCGACGACCTGAGGCTCGCGCTCGACTGGAACGAGTTGCCGCCCGAACTCGGCATCGAGGGCACGACCGACCCGCTCGCCCACTGGCGCGCCACCTCCAGGGATGGCGAAGGCCTCGAGATCCTGGCTGCTCTCGCCGACATCCTGGCGGGGCCGCCGGCCCTGCTGCCGATCGGCCAGGACCACGAGAACAACGCCATCTACGTCTGGCCCGCGCTCGCCGAGGTGCCTGTGGCGCAGATGAGCGCAAGCGAAAAGGTCGAGGTGTTCCGCCTAATGCCGCCGGAGGACGCAGCCACCACCCTCAAGCGCGGGCGGTGGGCGTGGTACCGGCTTTCGATCGGCGCCGACGGCACATGGCACACCTTTTCCAAGGACGCCGCCGCAACCGACGCAGCGCAAACGGGCAAGCCGGGACAGTGAGCGGCTATGCCGCAGCCCGACGCAGACAAGCGGAAATGGAAGACTTCTCAGCAGGTTGCACAGAGGCTCTTGTGAAAGGCCCGCAGCCACACACCCGCCGCGTTAACCATAACCGAAAAGGTTAATGCCACAGACGCAAATTTGCCGCTAAGCGCCCTTCGTCGGCTCATCGAAGAAGGGAAACGACATGATGATTAAGGCAGCCTTCGGCGCGCTGTGCGCGCTCCTGGTCCTGGCGAGCCCATCGGCCCAGGCCAAGCCCCACAAGGCCAACGGTTATGCGAACGCCAGCGAATACGGTTTCACCAAGAAGCGCAAGACGAAGCGGCTGGTGAAGCTCGACTACGCAACCTACTCCGCCAACAAGACCAAGATGCGCCAGGCTCCTGACGTCGTCACGGGTGGCGGCAAGCCGGCCATCGCGGCCGCAGCCCCCGCCGTTGTCGGGCTCAAGGGCTACCAGAAGGGCTCCGTCGTCATCGATACGGCCGGCCGCAAGCTCTATTACTCGATCGGCAACGGCAAGGCCTATTCCTACCCCGTCGCCGTCGGCAAGAAGGGCTTCACCTGGACCGGCACCAAGCGCATCTCGCGCGTCGCCCAGTGGCCCGACTGGCGTCCGCCGGCGGAGATGCGCCAGCGCAAGCCCCACCTGCCCAAGCTGATGACCGGTGGCATCAACAATCCGCTCGGGGCCAAGGCGCTCTACCTCGGCTCTTCGCTCTACCGCATCCACGGCACCAACGACGTCGCCTCGATTGGTACGGCGGCGTCGTCGGGTTGCATCCGCATGACGAATGGCCATGTCGAGCACCTGTCGCGGGTTGCCGGGATCGGCACCAAGGTTCACGTCGTGCGCAGCCTGTCGCAGAGCCGCGTTGCCGGCGGGGCCGCCGGCAAGCAGGGCTGAGGCTTTCGAGCCGACGCACTGCAAAGCCACGATCGACAGAGCCAGAGGGGCTTCGCATCAGATGCGGAGCCCCTTTTTTGGGGGCGTGGCAGGCGGGCATCGTTCAGCCATAAAACCGGCCTAAATTTCACGGGGGTAGAGGTTCGGCCTCACCTCGCCACTTGCACAAGCACCCGTGGATCGCCACATTGGAAGGCTGACGGCCTTGGGACGACGGCGCAGCCATGCGCTGCGGGATGCGGATCCAGATCCTCCGGCCTGCCGCTTTGCGTGCGTGGAGGTTCTGATGTCGCGTGAGCACCGAATGCTGAGAACGGCCGCTGCCCTGCTGATCGGGTTGACGGCCTTTGGTGCCGAGCCGCAATCGGCAAGCGCCGATGTCGGCTGGGAGGACGGGCAACCCGTGTTCCGGCCGAGCCGTCAGCGCGCGCCGAGCTATCAAGCCCCCGCCGCGTCGCCATATTCATTGGGCTTCCAATTGGAGCCGATGCGCCCGCGTTATCGATCGCCGGAACTGGCCAGCGGCGGACCGCAGCCTGAAATCGCCGCCGTCGCCCCCACCACCATCCGGCGCGAGACCGGGGAAGCGCCCGGCACCGTCCTCATCGACTCGGCCGCGCGCAAGCTGCTGTACGTGATCGATGAGACGAGCGTCTACCAATACCCCATCGCCGTCGGCCGCGAGGGCTTCTCCTGGACCGGTGTCGAGCAGATTTCACGCGTTCAGGAGTGGCCGGACTGGTTCCCGCCGCCGGAGATGCGCGACCGCGATCCGCGGCTGCCGATCAAGATGACCGGCGGTTTACAGAACCCGCTGGGCGCCAAGGCGCTCTATCTCGGCAACACGCTCTACCGCATCCACGGCACCAACGATCCGACCAGCATCGGCAGCGCGTCGTCGTCGGGATGCTTCCGCATGCGCAACGAGCACGTCGCCCACCTCGCCTCAGTCGTGAGCATCGGCGCCACGGTCAAGGTGCTGTCCGCCCTGGCGCCGCCGCTGCCCACGCCCAACCCGGTTCGCCAGGACCTGGCCGCCCGGTCGCCG
>JBGSQO010000614.1:0-16429 GCA_041738055.1 Filomicrobium sp. | reverse complement strand
CCGACGAAGTGGATGCCGAGCTTGCCCCCGGTCAGGTGATCGTGAACGCGGCGGGCGATGGTGCCGGCGCCGTAGACAGCAACGCGCTGGTCGAAGCGGCCGGCAGCCGTCAGCTTCTTGAGCACGAAGCGCGACAGGCCGCGATTGGCCAGCAGCAGCGTGTAGGAAGCCGACGCCCACGCCGCGTACCAAACCCACAGATGCGCGTTCTGGATCGCGTAGGGCAGGCCCAGACCCATGACCGCGACGAGGGCGAGCATCAGGGCGCCGAGCAACCGGCCAGGGTTCTCGGGCAAATCGGCGAGACGGGCCGAATCATACATGCCCCAGTCGCGGAGTAGAAACACGGTGATGGCGGCTGCCACGACGCCGGACTGGATGGTGAGGACCCAGTTGGGCTCCAGCCCGCCGAAAATCCAGTAGATGGTGACAGGCAGGGCCGCGCCCATCGCGACCGCCAGACCGTCGATCAGGGCGACCATGTCGCTGGCGACAGCCCGCGACCAGCGCGGCGCGGGGGCCATGACCTCAGCGGAAGCCTCGGGAAGTGCGCTCGAGGCGCCGGCAGAAAGGGCTGCGTTCGCAGACATCGTGACCCCACAGTGACGCGCAGAGCCCTTGGCTCCGCTTACTCGGTTTATGAGGATTGAACAGCAATACCGTTGCAATTCCTTGAATATAATCCTTCAAAATCGTTTATTCGGCGCTCGCGGACGATCATGCCGCCTGTCGGCGCCGAGGCACGGCTGGGGCTGGGGCTGTCTCCTCGAAACCTTGGATGTCGGCCAGCACGTCGGGATCGACGCGGTTCACGATGACGCCGACGATTTTGTCGCGGTTGGGCGCCAGTGTTTTCACGGCGCGTTTGGCCAGCGGCTTGGGGGTCCGGCGCCAGGCCATGACGAACAGGATCTCGTCGGCCAGATCGGCCAGTGCGCGGGTATCGATGACCGGCAGCAGCGGCGGCGCATCGAGCACGATGGTCGTGAACTGCTGTGCCAACCGGTCGAGGAGATCGGCCATGGCGGGGCTGCTCACCAGCTCCGGGCTCGGCAGACCAGCCGCCGCCCCGCCGTGGGCCGGCAGGAAATGTAATCCCGTCAGCTGGTCGCGCAGGATGACAGCTTCCGGCTCGGCCTCTCCGCTCAGAGCTTCGGCAAGACCCGCGCGGCGTTCGGGTGCGAGCTGGCGGGTGAGGTTGCCGCGTCTCAGGTCCGCATCGATCAGCAGCACCTGCTCGCCGGTCAGCGCCAGATGGTGCGCGAGATTGGA
The DNA here is from genome assembly GCA_041738055.1 of Filomicrobium sp. Taxonomy (GTDB): domain Bacteria; phylum Pseudomonadota; class Alphaproteobacteria; order Rhizobiales; family Hyphomicrobiaceae; genus Filomicrobium. The sequence goes on along the minus strand of JBGSQO010000614.1, from coordinate 15,157 downwards.
GGCCACGAGGCTCGCGCCCTCGCCTGGCAGGCTGGCTGCTACGAGCAGCACGCGGGAGCCCTGGTGACGGCGACGCACCTCGATCTCGCGACGCACCTGCCGGATCGCTTCGGCGAATGCACTGCCGGGTGCTGCGACCATTAGGCGGTGGTGGAACAAGGGATCGCTGCTGTCGGCATCGGACGTGGCAATGGCCGGCAGCGAAGAGAGGTGGGCGAGGTCCAGCACCCCTTCCGCCTCGTCGGGTAGCCCGATTCCGGCGGTCGCGAACTCGAGGAGCAGCGCCAGGGCGAGGCCGAACGCGAGCCCGGCGGCGAGCGCCATGAGCACGAGTTGCTTGCGCTTGGGTGCGGCGGGAAACAGCGGCGTATCGGCCCGCTCGACGATGCGGGCGTCGGCCAGCTGCAGGCCCTGGGTCTCGGCGGTCTGCTTGTAGCGGGTCAGCAGCCCTTCATAGAGCTGGCGAGTGGCCTCGGCCTCGCGTTGCAGGTCGTTGAGGTCGATGCCGGCGGCCTTGGTGATGGTCTCCTGGACCTTGCGCGCCTCCAGGTCGGAGATCAGTTCGGCCTCGCGCGCGGCGGCCTGGCGGTGCTCGTTCTCGACGTTCTGGACCAGCTTGCCGATCTCGGACTCGAGTTGCCGGCGGGCGTCGGCCAACTCGGCGTTCACTTTCGCCATCTCCGGATGCAACGGCCCATAGCGGGTGCCGAACTCGGCGCGGCGGCGGGAGACCTCGGCGAGCTTTTCCTTCATGAGGCGGACGGTGTGGCTCTCGAGCACGTCAGCGATGACGGCAAAATCTCCGCCTTCAGCGGTCAGGCTCTTCACCTGCTCGAGACGCGCGCGGGCCTCGGCGGACTTGTTGCGGGCAATGACCGTCTGCTCCATCAGACGGGCCAGTTCCTTTTCCGACAGCAGCTGGCCTTCGGCAGCGTACATGCCATGCTCGGCCTTGTAGCGCTGGACCTTGCCTTCCGCGCTCGCCACCTGCTTGCGCAGGGCATCGAGGCGCTCTTCGATGAGGCGGGTGGCGTGCCGCGTCGATTCGGACTTGGTGGCTAGCTGGTCGGCGATATAGGCCTCGGCGATGGCATTGGCGATGCGCGCAGCCTTCACCGGGTCCTGCGAGGAGAAGCGCGCCTCGATCAGCAGCGTATTGCGCACGCGCATGACTTTCAGCCGGTCGGCGAAGGCGTGGGCCAACTCGTCGCGACGCGGCTCGGACCCGGTTTCGTCAAGGGCCCGCCGGGGTGGCATGGCAAAGCCAGCGAGGCGGCGCAGCCGTTGCCAGAGCGAGGGCGCGGCGAGTTCCGCATCGTCCCGCAGGCCGAGGGTCTCGATCACCTTGAGCGCGATGGTGCGGGAGCCGACGATCTCGGTTTCGCTCTCGATGGTGGCGGTGTCGTTGCCGAGGTCGGTCGTCACGCCTTCGATCTGCGTCACGGTCTTCTTGCGCGGGTCGATCTGGATGACGGCGGTGGCGTCGTAACGGTTCGGCATCAGGAGCACGATGCCGGCAGCCAGCGTGGTTACGGCAACGGTCGCGGCCGCGATGATGCGCCAGCGACGGCGGACGGCCGAGACGATGCGGGCCGCTGAAAAGCCGCCGCCGCCGCCTGCCGTCTCGGTATCGCCGTCGTCTTCGAACCCGCTCATGCCGTTCCGCCGTTTCCCAGTCATTCAAAAGCGCAGCTTGCCGCCGACGCGGACCCGGGTGCGGTCCATGTCGAACGCAGCATCGCTCGAATCACGCCAGTCATGTTGGGTGCTAAAGGTGAACGCGAGGTTCTTGTTCATGAAGTATTCGAGACCGATCGTGCCGGTCAGGATGGTGTCGCGGCGGTCGCCGTCCAGGAAATCGGCGTCGGTCAGGCCAGCGCCGAGCTTCAAGACGAGGTTGTTGTACAGCTCGAAGTCGACGCCGACGTCGGCGGACGTCTCCAGATAGCCGCCAGGGCCATCGCCCGAGACGGCATTGAAGGCCCGTTCGAGCGTGCCGTAGACGGTGATGCGGTCGGTCGGCAGCCACTCGACGCCGCCCTCCAGCAGCAACTGGCCGGAGTCGTTTTCGGGCGTGTCGTCGAAGGTGCGGATGCCATAGCCGCCGAGCAGCCGCCAGCGCAGCAGCGGCGAGGTCTGGAACGCCACGCCGGCGAGCGCCTCGTAGCCGGTCTGGTCGAGTTCGGAGTGACCCTCCTGCGCATTGAGCTCGCGCAGCAGTCGCAATTTGCCGATTGCCTCGAAGCCGGGCGAAAAGCGATAGCCGGCGCGCAGCTGTACGTCGCCCGAGAGCCTATCGCGCTGATCCTGTTCGAGGCTGCCGCCACTCAGCGCATCGACGTCGCTGAAATCAGCGTGCTCGGCTGCAACCGACAGTGTTCCATAAAGGCGTCCGGCATCGCGCGTGAGGCCGAGGCTCAAGCGCGAGGTCTGGATCGGCACGGGCTCGGCCGCATTCGTCGGGGCGCCGAGTTCGTTGCTTTCCTCGTGCGTCAGTCGCGTCGAGGCGCTGAGCGCCAGGGTATGGGCATGATCGACGTGCAGCGCGCCGTCGACTGCGGCATGGCCGTCGATGTAGTCCTGATCCGAATTCTCCGCAAAGCTGACGATACGGCCGCCGAACGCCATGTTCAGGACGTGACGGGGGAGAACCGACTGAATGACGAAGGACGGCGCGATCTCGCTGACGACGTCGGCGGTGGCGTCATGGGAACTACTGAAGATATTGTCGTCATAGGTGACGGCGGTGCCAACCCCGGGCAGGATCAGGAAATCACCAGCCCTGATGCCGTCGGGTTGCACGTGCTTGCGCGACTTGGCCGACACCGGCTCGGCGCCGAACGACTTCGAGTTGTCGTACTCGCGCAGCAAATCGCGGCTTGCGACCGTCTCGGTGATGAGGCCGGGCGGGGGGCCATTGTCGAGCGCCAACGCGGAGTTACCGCAGGCGAGCATCGCCAGGGTCGAGACGGTCAGCAGAAGGGCTGATCCCGGTCCGCGGAGTGTGAAGACGCTCTTTTGCTGTGCCGTGGACCGCGCGGCCAAGGGCCGTCGGCGCCGGTGCGCCGGACTCCCAAGGAAGTTCCGACTTTCTTGGGGCTCGGAGGAGTGGGCGCCCGGCTCGCGCATCAGAAGAAGCGTTCCGGCACGCGGATGTTGTCGCCGGGCTCGACCGTCAGGCTGGTCGGCAGGTCGACGCGCACGTCCGGCGCGCCGTTGCGGGAGAGCACGACGTAGCCGTGATTGGCGCGGTAGGTGTAGCCGCCGGCCTTGGCGATGGCGTCGCGGAAGGTGAGCCCGTTGGAGAACTCCAGTTCGCCGCCACTCTTGACTTCGCCGTGCACGAAGATCGGGCGGAACGTGACGACGTCGACGGAGACCTGCGGCGACTTGAGGTAGCCGCTGGCCAGACGCGCGACGAGGGTCTTGCGGAAGTCGTCCAGCGAGCGCCCGCGGGCCGGCATGGTGCCGATCAGCGGCATGGCGATGTTGCCGCGCGAATCGACGACGAAGGTGCCCGACAGGTTATCCTCGCCGAACACGACGATCTTCAGCTTGTCGCCGATGCCGATGCGCGCCGTCCGCTCAGGCTCTCCGACCGCGCTGGCAAAGCTCGGCGGCGGCAGGTTGGAGCCGTCGGCACACGCCGAGACCATCGCGGCGAGCATGAGCCCGGCCCAGATGAATGGCGATGCGATGCGGCGATACTCGACCATCGGTTCTGCTGCTTACGCTGACACACTGTCTCGCCGGCTGCGCGAGGGCACGCCGACGACTGAGGCAACAGCAAAGCGCAGGATGGGTAAGCATCCGGTTAATGTGTGGTCCTCGCAGACGTCGGACTCCCGGACGCGAGACGTCTTAAGGGCGTCTTTAATCTCGCGGGACTAGCATCAGGCTCCTCGCCGCAACCTTCACGGGACTGACGACGGCCACCATGGACATGCCTTCAACGCTTCCTGAAGAGACCGCCGCCGCCTACCGCATCAAGGACCACCGCTACTATGCGGGGGCGCGCAGGGCTTTCGTCGCCCAGTTGCCGATCGATCCCGCCGCCTCGGTTCTCGAGATCGGCTGTGGAACCGGGGCCACCGGGGCGTTTGCCTTGGCCGAGGGCCGCTGCGGTCGCTATGTCGGCGTCGAATTGATGCCCGGACCGGCCGCCGAGGCCCGCAAGGTGTTGACCCAGGTAATCGAGGGCGATGCCGAACGGTTGCCGCTGGACTTTCCCGAGGGTGCCTTCGATGCCCTCATCCTGTCTGAGGTCCTGGAGCATCTGCGCGAGCCCGAGGCCCTGTTGAAGCGGCTGGCCCCGCTCCTGCGACCGGGCGGCCTCGTACTCGCTGGCTCTCCCAACGTCAGCCATTGGCGTGTGCTCGCCCAACTCGCGCGCGGCCAGTTCCCGCAAGACGACAGCGGCGTGTTCGACCGCACGCACTTGCGCTGGTTCACGCCGCGCACGTTCGCAGAAATGTTCGAGCGGGCCGGCTTTACGGTCCTCGACGTGTCGCCGGTCTGCCAACCGTCGTTCCGCACCCGGGTTCTCATGAGGGCCACCGGAGGCATGCTCGCCCACCTGTTCATGACGCAGATCGCGCTGAAGGCCGTGCGCCGCTGAGGGCCTGGGCCACGGCAGGTGATCAGCCGTGGCGGCCCGAGATCGATGCTGCTCCCGCCATGATGTCGTAGATGCAGCTGAGGCCCGCCGCAGCATCCGACGGAGCCAACACCAGATAGGGCTGGCGGTAGGCGGCGGCCCATTGCTTGTTGTCGAGATCCCACATCGCCACACCGAGTTCCGACCGTCCGATCTCCAGTTTGATGGAGGCCGGCTTGCCCCAGAGTTCGGAGATCGCGCCCGTGCCTGTGACGCCGGCATCGCTCTGGCAGGCCTCGATGGCGTGCGCGCTGTAGGCGCTGATGAGCGCTTCTGAGGTCGCTTCTCGGTAGATCTGCTGCTGCACGAAGAACTTGGAGGCGACGAGCAACGCGAGAACGGCGAACAGGACCTTCATGGGGCTCTTCCAGTGATGCGCGGCGCGCCAGTCCGGCGCGACTTCTCAGGGTGCATGAGGAGAATCCCGCCTCTTGGTTAACATTGCGTTGAGGCAGCCCCTCCCCGCCTCGAGCCCTACTGGGATGCCACCTTGTCAGACGGCCGCACCTGCGGCATGAACGAGCCTCGCCACCAAAGTCGAATATGAGGGAAGGAAACCAGCCATGAAGAAGCGCCTGCTCATCACGCGCCGCCTGCCTGACGCCGTCGAGGTCCGTGCCAACCGCGATTATGCCGTGACGCAGGCCGCCGACGACCACCAGATGACGACCGACGAGATCGTCGATAAAGCCCGGGACGTCGATGCCCTCGTCATCACCATCACCGACAAGATGAGGAAAGACGTGATCGAGGCGCTGCCCGAGCACATCAAGATCATCTCGACGTTCTCCATCGGCTTCGACCACATCGACCTCGAAGCAGCCAAAGCGCGCGGCATCAAGGTCGGCAATGCGCCCCACGGCGTGACGGTCGCCACCGCCGAAATCGCCATGCTGCTGATGCTGGGCGCGGCCCGTCGCGCCGGCGAGGGCGAAGCGATGATCCGAACCCGCTCCTGGCCGGGCTGGGCGCCGCTGCAGCTCGTCGGCCAGCGACTGGACACCAAGAAGCTCGGAATCTTCGGCTTCGGCAAGATCGGCCGGGCCCTGGCGCAGCGCGCGCGCGGCTTCGACATGGAGATCCACTACCACGACATCATGCGTGCCAAGCCCGAGGACGAGAAAGGCGCCATCTATCACGAGACCCTCGACAGCCTGCTGTCGGTCTCGCAGTTCTTCTCCATCAACGCGCCGTCGACGCCTGAGACGCGCTATTTCTTCAACGCATCCGCCATCGAGAAGATGCCGCAGGGCGCCGTCGTCGTGAACACCGCACGCGGCGATCTCGTCAACGACGCCGACTTGATCGCGGCGCTGAAGTCGGGGCGCCTGTCGTATGCCGGCCTCGACGTGTTTGCGGGCGAGCCCAAGATCAACGAGGGCTACTACGACCTGCCCAACACGTTCCTGCTGCCGCATCTGGGCTCCGCGGCGATCGAGGCGCGCAACCAGATGGGTTACGAGGCGCTCGACAACGTCGACTCTGCCTTCGTCGGCAACGACATGCCGTTCAAGCTGACGTAAGCACACGTTGAAGCAGACGCGTCGGCTCGATCGCTTCGCGACGCGAGGGGCTCTCAGCCCCTCGCACTCCCGGACCAGGGTCGGCACCGCTCGCTCCGTCATATCATCGTCTAGCAGATCGATCAGACGCTGCGTTGGAAGATCGGCGGGTGATTGTACTCGTTGTGGGACGAGGCTGTCGGGCGATCGAAGAGCATGCTCGAGAGGTTCGCGTCGATGGCTGGTGCCGCCTCGGCGCTTTGGACCGGTAAGCCCGTCAGCCGCGGCAACGATCAGGCCGCCAAGTCTGCCGTCCGTCCCGCCGGCCGCGCCGCGAACGGCAGCACTTTGCCGGCTGCCTGTGGCCCCGGAGCCTCCGCCTCTACCCCACGACGGCGGAACCAGCGCAGCGCCGTATTGGTCAGCACGGCCGGGTCGTCCACCGCCTGGATCAGGAGGCCGTCGTCGTCGCCCAGCATCCAGGCAATCTGAGCTTCGATCTCCTCGCCCGACTCGCCCGTCGTCACGTACCAGGTCGTCTCGAGCGGCCGCGCCCAGCGGGCGCCGAGACCCATGATGATGTCGCTCAGGGCGTGCTTCTTGGCGGCGGGATTGGCGAGGTCGTAGGAGATCAGATAGGTGCGCATCGCGGGGCTCTCTGGGGCAAGGAACGGCGGGGAGACGCAGCACTCGGTACGACATCGGGACTCTCTCGCGGCACATCGACGAACTCGGAACGTAAGTGGAACATAGACCGACTCATGCCGCCTGTAAAGTATCGGTTCGATTTTTGTTCCGTTTTAGTCCGGGTCGGGGAGAAAATGTGGCCAAGACAGGGAGATGGAGGGGCTGGTCGCCTGTGCAACCGCCGTCGGATCGATCGCGACTATTCGAACAGGCCCAGCTGGCCGGGCGCATTGTGACTGCGCGGGATGGCCCGGTGGCCGCCAAAGTCGGTCCGGTCCATCAACTCGGGATAGCGCTCGCGGAACGTCCTAAGTGCCCGCTCGCGCGAGGCTGGAAAGCGCTTGCCCTCCCAGATCTCGTACAGGCGGCGGGGATCGCAGCCATAGCGGCGCAGGATGTCGATGCGCCTCACCCGCAGCCAGCGCGCGATCCAGATGTCGACAGCGTCAGCCTCGGTGATAAGGCGCGGCGCTTCGGCAATTTGCGGAGGGGCGTCGAGGTCGAGGCTGTTGGTCATGAAGATCCAGGCCGGCGGAGCGATTTTGAGCTATTCGGGCGGGGGGCTGTCTGGTAAGTCCCTCGCGTTCGTAGAAGAACAAAACAGCAATTCGATGGCGCCACCCAGCTGGCCTGCTATAATATGGGGCGGCGCGGCGGCGACAGGGACGAACCATGATCCTCTTCCCAGCAATCGACCTGAAAGACGGCCAGTGCGTGCGCCTCAAGCTCGGCGAAATGAGCCAAGCGACCGTCTTCAATGACGATCCGGCCGCCCAGGCGAGGGCGTTCGAGGACCAGGGCTTCCGATACCTGCACATCGTCGACCTGAACGGCGCCTTCGAGGGGCGCCCCGTCAACGGCGGAGCCGTCGAGGCCATTCTGCGAGGGATTACGATTCCGGCTCAACTCGGCGGCGGCATCCGCGATCTTGCAACCATCGAAATGTGGCTTGGCAAGGGGATCGCTCGCGTCATCCTCGGGACGATTGCGGTGCGCGACCCGGCGCTCGTCAGGGCCGCCTGCAGGGCGTTTCCGGGTCGGGTCGCCGTCGGCATCGACGCCAAGGGCGGAAAAGTCGCCGTCGAGGGTTGGGCGGAAACGAGCGAACTCACCGCGCTCGATCTGGCCCGTCGGTTCGAGGATGCCGGCGTCGCGGCGATCATCTACACGGACATCGAACGCGACGGAATTCTGAAGGGCCTCAACTTGCAGGCAACCGCCGAATTGGCGCGCGCAACCTCGATCCCAGTCATTGCTTCAGGCGGTCTGGCCTCGATCGCCGACGTGGAGGCCTTACTGCGTCCCGAGCACGCGATGCTGGAAGGCGCCATCACCGGTCGCGCGCTCTATGACGGGCGCATTGATCCCGGGCAGGCGCTGGCGCTGCTCGAGCGGGGCTCACCGGGCCATGTGCGCCAGTGAGAGGATGAGGCGCTCTGCCAGCGCGTCCTCGAGTGCCGCGTTGCGCCGGGCAGCCTTGGCTGCGGTCGCGATCAGTGCGAGGGCATCGGAAAGCCGGCCTGGCCGCCAGACCCTCGCCTCCGATGCAAGTTGATCCTTGACCCGGAAATGAACAGGTGGCTTCAGGGACTTGATGGCGTCGGCGACGGAGCGTCCGGCCTCCGCTTCGGCGGCGATCAAGTGCAGCCGCAGGAAGTGCCTCTGCAGGGACAGAATGACGAGTTGCGCGCTTTCACCGGCGTCCAGTGCGCGGGCCAGTTCGTTGGCGGCATCGGCCGTTGCTCCTGCTGCCGTCGCCGCAATGATACGGTCGATGGTCATCTCGGAGGCATCTCCGACGATGGCCTCGACGTCGGCGACCTCGATGCGCTTGCGCCCATGACAGTAGAGGATCAGCTTTTCGATCTCCGCCCGCGTCAGTACGCGGTCTGCTCCCAGGCGGGCCACGAGTGCCTCGCGGGCATCGGCCGAAATCGCTACGGCTGCGGCCCGAAGCTCCTGGTCGACGACGCTGGCGACGTCGCGCTCCTCATCGCCGTAGCAAGCGACAGCGACGGCGAAGGCCGGCTTTTCGAAGATCGTGCGGAGGGCATCGGTGCCCTTGAGGTTGCCGGCCTCGACGATCAACGTCGATGGCAGGGAGCCTTCGGCGAGCAGGGATTTCAAGAGGTTGGTATTGATACGTCGACCAGCCGCAACCCGTACCACCTTGCGCCCCCCGAACATCGGAAGTGTCATCAGCTCGACTTCGAGGCGGTTGGGATCACTGTCGAGATCCTCGTCCTCAATGCGAATGATCTCACCGGCCGGCTGTTCGAGGGCAGCCCACGATTTGGCGGCGCGTTTGGCACGCTCGGCGACCATCCCGGCGTCGGTCCCATAGACAAGAATAGCCGAGATCTTACGATCCGCGGACCTCAAGAATACATCGGCCTGATGGCTCTTGATCGCGCCCATGCATTTGCCCCGAGCAGGGCATCTCGAGCCCCGAGTTATGACAGAGCGTCAGGCCGCTGTGGCGAGATACGTGGCGATCCGGGTCTTAATATCTGAGGCAACCGTTCGCGCAGCCCGATCCTCGGCATCGCGACGCGCACGAACATTGGAGAAAATCGACTTGAACGTCTCCAGCCCAGCCCGACCGTAGCTTACACCCTGAATTACGACTTTGTTGGTCTTTGCGTCGATCAGTCGGAACGATGCGTCGAGGTTGTACACGCGCGCCCGGGCTTCGCCGTCGATCTCCACCAACGTAGAAGCCAGCCGCTCGCGGATCGCAATCTCAAGACGGTATTGCATATCAGTTGGCTCGACACCTCCGGTGGTGCCGAACATCAGTTCGTTTCGCACCTGCAGGCCGACACGGCCAGGAATTGGCGCGATCCCGACCTTTTGCAGCTTGTCGGATGCGGGAGCGCTTGCTCCGAGGTCGGCGTGGAGTGGTCGGAACCCGCTGCCGTCGCTGCAGGCGGTTGCAAGAGGCGCCACGAGCACCGCGATAAGGACGACCCGTACAGCAGCCATGAGGCCGCTTACGCGCCGGTCGAGCGGCTCAGATCGCAGCTTTTGACGCGCCTCAGCCCACCACATTGACGATCCTCTGCGGCACTACGATAACCTTCTTGACGGGTCGTCCTTCGAGAGCCCTTACGACGGACTCCAGCGCCAGCGCCGTAGCCTCGATCTCTTGAGGCGTAGCCGAGCGTGCGATCTTGAGTTCGTCCCGCCGCTTTCCATTCACCTGTACGGCAATGGTCAACTCATCGTCAATGAGCAACGCCGGCTCGGCCTCGGGCCAAGCCTGATTGGCTAGCAGGGTGTTGTAACCGAGCCGCGCCCAGCATTCCTCGGCCAGATGGGGCATCATCGGGCCGATCATCTGCGCCAGGATCTCGGCTGCTTCACGCAGGCTCCAAGCCAGGTCGTCGCCTGGCTTCTGCATCGCCGAGCCGAGTGCGTTGGCGAATTCGTACAGGCTGGCCACGGCGACATTGAAGCGCAGAGTTTCGATGGTGCGCCCGACATTTTGGAGTGTCTTGTGGGTGGATTTTCGCAACTCCTGGGCCTCGGGCGAGAAGGTGGTCGGCCTGGGACCCAGCTGCGGCACTCGTTCGGCGATTTCGTCGACGAAACGCCAGATGCGCTGCACGAACCGTCTCGCGCCTTCGACGCCGACGTCGGTGTAGAGAACGTCGCGCTCCGGCGGGCTGTCCGACAGGACGAACCAGCGGGCGGTGTCGGCACCGTAATCGGAGATGAAGGCATCGAGGTCGACGACGTTCTTCTTCGACTTCGACATCTTCTCGACGGGACCGATCTTGACGGGCTCGCCGCTTTCGGCACTGCGTGCGGTGCGGGTCGCCCCATCTCCCTCCAGAACGATCTCGTCCGGCGACAGCCACTGAGGCTTCTCGCCCGCGGCCGCGGCGGGTCGGTAATAGGTCTCGTGGGTCACCATCCCCTGCGTGAACAGAGCTGCGAATGGCTCCCGCAGGCTTTTTGCTCCGTGCCCGGTATCGACGATCGCCCGAAAGAAGAACCGCGAGTACAACAGGTGAAGAATAGCGTGCTCGATGCCGCCGATGTACTGGTCGACGGGCAGCCAGGAGTTCGCGGCTGCGATGTCGACGGGCGCATCCGAGGCTGGTGCCGTGAAGCGCACGTAGTACCAGGAACTATCGACGAAGGTATCCATGGTATCGGTTTCGCGCGTTGCCGGTTTGCCGCAGCATGGGCAGGCAACATGCTTCCAGGTCGGGTGACGATCGAGTGGATTGCCGGGCTTGTCGAAGGTCGCATCGTCGGGCAACTCGACGGGGAGATCCGCAGCAGGGACGGGCACCACACCACAGGCGGCGCAGTGAATCACTGGGATCGGGCACCCCCAGTATCGCTGGCGCGAGATGCCCCAATCGCGCAACCGGAAATTGACTTTGCGTGCACCGACGGGTTTGCCAGCAAGCTGCTTCTTCTCCAGCCGGCTGGCGATCTCCTCGAAAGCAGCTTCGGTCGTCAGGCCATCGAGGAAGTCCGAGTTGATCATCGTGCCGGCCCCGTCATAGGCCTCTACGCCGACCGCAAATGTCGCCGGATCGGCGCCCGGCGGCAGGATAACCGGCTTGACCGGAAGGCCATATTGCCGGGCGAAATCGAGATCGCGCTGGTCGCCTGCCGGGCAGCCGAAGATGGCACCCGTGCCGTAATCCATAAGGATGAAGTTGGCGACCCAGACCGGCAACAGCCAGGACTTGTCGAAGGGGTGCTCAACGCGGATGCCGGTGTCGTAACCCTTCTTATCGGCGCTCTCCAGGTCGGCAACCGATGTGCCCAGGTGGCGGCACTCGTCGCAGAATGCAGCAAGCGCGGCGTCCTTTGCCGCGGCGGCCTTGGCCAGCGGATGGTCGGGGGCTACCGCCAGGAACGAAGCGCCGAACAGTGTGTCTGGCCGGGTCGTATAGACTTCGACCTCACTCAGGCCCTTGGGGGCGGTCTTTTTGGCAAGAGCAAAGCGGATCGACAGGCCCTCGGACCGGCCAATCCAGTTCGCCTGCATGAGGCGCACCTTCTCCGGCCACTGGTCCAGACGACCGAGCGCCTGCAGCAGTTCCTCGGCGTAGTCCGTTATGCGGAAGAACCACTGCGTCAACTCACGCGTCTCGACGAGTGCACCCGATCGCCAGCCGCGGCCGTCGATCACCTGCTCGTTGGCGAGCACGGTGTTGTCGACCGGATCCCAGTTCACCTTCGAAGACTTGCGATAGGCGAGCCCCTTCTCCAGTAGATCGAGAAACAGGCGCTGCTGGTGCTTGTAATAGTCCGGCGAACAGGTGGCGATCTCGCGACTCCAGTCGATTGAAAGCCCCATGGATTTCAACTGGTCGCGCATGACCTCGATGTTTTCAAAGGTCCACTTGCCCGGATGGACCTTCCGCTCCATCGCGGCGTTCTCCGCGGGCATGCCGAAGGCGTCCCAACCCATCGGGTGGAGCACGTTGAAGCCCTTGGCGCGCTTGTAGCGCGCAAACACATCGCCCATCGTGTAGTTGCGCGAATGCCCCACGTGGATGCGCCCCGAGGGATAGGGGAACATCTCGAGCACGTAACACTTGGCCCCCTTGGGATCGGCCGCGGTCTTGAAAACCTCTGCGGCCTCCCAGACACTTTGCCAGTACTTCTCGCGCGCGGGGGCGTTGTAGCGTTCGCTTGCCATTGGTCGGTCGATCTATCGTCTGGGCTGATGTCGGCGCGTAATGAGCCCGAAAGGGTGAGGCGGGTCAAGCGCGCCTGCTGCAGCGCGGCATTGGCCTGTGGCAACCGACTGGCTCATGGTACGGACCTCCCGATCAGATCCCATCGCACCGAAAGACGCTGGATGGGAGCAAAAACTGCTTAGGTTTTTTATTTGTACACTATATGGTCTTCCATGCAACTGAAATCCACGGGGCAACCATGACAACAGCCGCAACACGACTGGCCAGCATCGCGGCCGATATTGCCCGGGCCGCTGCCGGAGTTGGTCGTGCGGCCCACGACGTCACCCTTATTGCCGTCACCAAGACATTTGGTGCGGACGACATTCGGCCCGTCCTCGAAGCGGGGCACCGGCACTTCGGCGAGAACCGGGTGCAGGAAGCCAAAGCCAAGTGGCCGGCCCTGCGCTCAGCCTACCCGGGTTGCACGCTGCACCTGATCGGGCCGTTGCAGTCCAACAAGGTCAGGGAAGCGGTCGAGGTGTTCGATGCGATCCACACGGTCGACCGGGACAAGATTGCTGCAGCGATCGCGGAAGAAATGAACAGGCAGGGGCGCGCGCTCCAGTTGTTCGTTCAGGTCAACACCGGAGAGGAGCCACAGAAGGCCGGGATCCTGCCTCGAGACACGCTCGGTTTTGTCGAGCGGTGCCGGTCGGCGCACGGGTTGAAGATCGCAGGCCTCATGTGCATTCCGCCCGTCGAGGAGGAGGCGGCCATCCACTTCTCGCTGTTGCGAAAGCTGGCTGGCGAGGTGAGTGTGACGGGGCTGTCGATGGGCATGTCGGGCGACTTCGAGACCGCAGTGGAACTGGGGGCGACGCACGTTCGTGTGGGATCGGCGATTTTCGGGGTGCGGTGACACACTGCTTCACGACGGTGTCACAGAGAACCTGCATGCTCTCTGCCGTCGAATTCAGAGTTTTTCTTGCGCGGTCCAAATGAAGCATTTTCGGGTGGCAGGGTTCGCGTTACTTGCTTTTGCACTCGGCCACGGCGAGGCTCACAGTGACTCATTTTGTGACCAACTCGCTTTGGAAAAGTTGCAGCTCAGTCGTGAAAAGTCTCAGCTTGTCAATGAGTATCCTGGCACTCTGGCGGTTATCGGATTTTGCCTCGGTGCTGGTCAGAATGACCCGCACGCCGCAATGGGCTGCATTGCGGCGGGTTGTCTCGCGGTCGTCGGCCCCGAACATTGCGTGGCGGTCGCCACCCGCGTCATGACCATGCAAGAGCGGGAGAACGAGGTTGCCAAGTTGCGCGCAGGCCGATGCTAGAGCCTGATCGCCTGAGATGGACGGGTCTTCGCTTCCATCAAGAGCGTGAATAAGACCCTAAAACAATGGTTTAGAGCGACCAGCCAAGTCCAGTAGCGCGTCCATCAAAAGCGGCTACGCACGCTAGCGTCTTGTTGTGTCGCATTTTCTTCGACGAACCAGTGTGCACTTCGTCGGACAATGCTCTCGTGTTTGATGAGATCGCCGAGCAACTGGCTTGCCGCTCAACCAATGGCGCGCCCCCGGTCAACGGGCCGCGAGACGTCCGCGCAATTCTCTCGATAACAAGCTGTGGCGCACCCGGTAGGAGTCGAACCTACGACCTTCGGAATCGGAATCCGACACTCTATCCAGCTGAGCTACGGGTGCATGAGGTGTCTGATACCCCATTCGGCGGCGCTGTGCAAACACTGACGCGCGAGCATAAGGGGTGGGTGCAGCTACCTATCCGCAAAAGAGCTGGCCTGCGTCACGGTCGGCCGAGGCTCGGCTCGTCAGAGATGCGTCGACCGCGCTCACGCGTTGTGCCCGCCGTCGCTCTTCTTCGGCCAGCGCACGACGTTGGGCATATCGTCGCCGAGACCGGGGCCATCGCGATTCTCGTCGCCGGAACCTGCGTCACCGTCGCGATCATCGGCCTCATAGCCATCGAGATCGCCATCCGGGGCGTTGAGCACGGCACTCACCTCCGCCCAGCTCTGCGGCTCGCTGAGGTCCAGGTCGGCCTGCAGGTCGGAGACCGCCCGGAGCCGCTCCAGAAGCGCAAGTTCGCTGGGATCGGGATCGGACTCCAGGGAGATCGCGCGCTCCAGTTCGCCGCGCAGGAACGGTAGGAGCCCTGCTTCCGGCAGCATCAGCAGCACGGAATGCTCAGCCAGAACGGCAGGGTCCAACCCCAGGAGCACATTGCGGGCCACTTCGTCGTCGGCGGTGCTGCCCAGCAGCTCCGAATATGCCTCGCTGTGCAGGCGCTCGCGGTCGTTGCTGAACTCGCTGATCAGCTTTTTCAGGAGGGGGTTGCGAGCCTCGTGATTGCGCAACGCCTTCCACGCGCCGAGAGCGGCAGCGCGCACGCCGGGGGCATCGAGCCGTTCTTTCACCGCGGCGTGGTCATGGAGCCCGATAGCTGCCAGAAACCGACCTTCGAAGAACTCTTTCAGCGCTTGGATATCGGCCCGCTGGGCGGAGCGGCCCGCATCGACACGATCCTCTTTTGCCGATCGTGCACGATCGTCCGCCTGCCGGCCGGCCCGCTCCTGGTCCTTGCTGTCGCCTCGACCATCGTGGGTCAGGCGGCGTGGCTCGCGCCCGTGCGGCAGAGGC
>JBGSQO010000713.1:0-3062 GCA_041738055.1 Filomicrobium sp. | reverse complement strand
CCATCGCCGCCGTCAAATGCGCCAGCCCGTTCTCGCTGCCCGCCAACCTCTACGACAGCTGGCAGGAGATCGTGTGGCCGTTCAAGCCCTGAGCCAACTCGTCGCTTCTGCGGATTTCGGCGCGGGGCTGTGGCGGATCGGTCATCACACAACGGTCCTGTTCTGCGCGTAGTAGAGCGGCGCGCTGATGATTCGGCTTCGAGCATAACGACCCTGGAGATCTGGACGATGAGGCAGAAGACCCCCGTGACGCGAGCACTGGCCGTGGCGCGGCCGTCCAACGCTATGGCCCGGCTGCATATGGCTGCGGGCGGCCTCCTCGTCGTGCTTGTGGCGATGCTGCTCACGATTGTCGCGGCCCGCGCCCAGGATGGCGAAGGCGGTCTGCGCGGCACGCAGCGGCAGGCGACCATCGCGCCTATTCCCATCGCCATCACGCAGTTCACCGGCGACGACCTCAAACTCGCCGCCGATGTCTCCGGCATCATCGAAGCCAACCTGCGTCGCTCTGGCCTGTTCGACCCGCTCGACCAGGGCTCGTTCCTCGAGGTCATCACCGACCCCAACAAGCCGCCGCGCTTTCCCGACTGGCGGGCGATCCGCTCGGATGCCCTCGTCGTCGGCCGTATCGTCAAGGGTGGCGACGGCAAGCTCGCCGCCGAATTCCGGCTGTGGGACGTGGCCACCGGCAAGCAGTTGGCCGGCCAGCGCTTCACGACGGCGGCTGCAAACTGGCGCCGCATCGGCCACATCATCTCCGATCAGGTCTACCAGAAGTTGACCGGCGAGACCGGCTACTTCGACAGCCGCGTCGTGTTCATCGACGAGACCGGCTCCAAGAAGCAGCGCGTAAAGCGCCTCGCCATCATGGACCAGGACGGCCAGAACGTGCGCGTTCTGTCCTCCGGCCGCGATCTGGTGCTGACCCCGCGCTTCTCGCCGACGCGCCAGGAAATCGCCTACATGAGCTATGCCGAGGGCGATCCACGCGTCTACATGATGAACCTGGAGACCGGCCAGAAGCAGGTGGTCGGCGAATTCCCCGGCATGACCTTCGCGCCGCGCTTCTCGCCCGACGGCCGCCGCATCATCATGAGCCTGCAGAAAAGCGCCGGCTCCTCCATCTTCGAGATGGACCTGGAGACCCGCCAGACGCGCCAGCTGACCAATCTGGAAAGCGCCATCGATACCGGGCCGAGCTATGCGCCCGACGCCGCCCGTGTGGTCTTCGAGAGCGACCGCGAGGGGACCCAGCAGCTTTATGTGATGAACGCCGACGGCTCGGACGCCCGCCGCATCAGCTTCGGCAACGGCCGCTACTCGACGCCGGTCTGGTCGCCCCGCGGCGACTACATCGCGTTCACCAAGCAGCTGATGGGTCGCTTCCTGATCGGCGTCATGCGCCCGGACGGCTCCGGCGAGCGCATCCTGTCGGAGGGTTTCCACAACGAAGGCCCGACCTGGGCCCCCAACGGCCGCGTGCTCATGTTCTTCCGCGAGAGCCAGGGCGGCGACGCCACCGGCGCACGAATCTATTCGGTCGACATCACCGGCTACAACGAGCAGGTAGTCGAAACGCCGTCTTTTGCATCCGATCCAGCCTGGTCGCCTTTGCTCAATTGAGCCATAATGGGTCTCGTCTTAACTCGAATTTAACTGCGGATCGTGTTTGATCACGTCAAGGCTTCGGCACTCCCGAAGAGCCGAAAGTGGCGTACCTTCAACGGATTTGCCTGTCATCGAAAGGTGAGTGGCAGCAGCTGAGGGACATTGAACACGCAGTGGCATTTTCGCATCAAGACGGTCCGAAAACAGTCGATAATCGGCCTGTCTGCTTGATCGAAACACGCTGCACCGGTACCCCATTACTCGGCTAGTGCCGATCAAGCATCAGGAGAAAAGACCATGCAGGGTGTTAAGGGGCTGATCGTTCTGTCGGCGGTCGTCGCGGCCGTTGCAGTCGGCGCATGCCGTCGTGAAGTTCCGCATACGCCAATGAAGCTCGGTGCCGACGTGTCGGCTACCGTTCAGACGGCTCGCTGAGCAATCGACTTAGGCCAAGGGACAAACTAGGAGATTACACTATGAAGGGCGCTCTCGTTCTCGCTGTTGTTGCTGCTATCGCTCTCGGCGCTTGCCGCCGCGAGGTTCCCCACACGCCGATGAAGCTCGGCGCTGAGGCTCCGGCCGTCCAGGTCGCTCGCTAAGAGCAACTGGGTGCTGCCTTCGGGTGGCGCAACGGTTACGTCAAGATCGGACTGCCCTCGCGATAGGCGGGTGCGGTCCGATCTGCTTTTGGGGACTATGGAAGCCCAGAACCGGCACCACAGGCGATCCACTGAGCGATGTGATTCGGGCGGGGTCGTTTGAATCGGCCCCTCGGACGCAGCGGCGCACCGGCATCAGTGGGCGCATTCTCGACCGCCTGCGACGCTACGCCAGGATGACGGGCGGGCCCCACTGCGATTGAGCTGTGCGCAACACTGAGTTGGCGCATTGAATTCGCCGCTCGTTCCGTCACAATTTCGCACGATCTGCCGCCTAAGGCTCGACTGTGTGGAGTTCGCGGGCGTAGCAGTACAGGCATTCGCCCGAACGGGATCAGGACCGCTGGATGACAAGGATGATCGGCGTGCATGGCGCGCTCCGTCATCCAGTGGTGGGAACCTAAAGAAGGATACGATATGGCAAGCGTCGTCAGGCTGAGCGCGAAAGCAGGCATCCTCGCTGCGGCCATGGTGGCAGCGATGGTCGCCGGCTGTGCGCAGAAGGAGCTTGGACCGGAAGCAGCCCTGACTGGCGCCGGCGGGGCAGGCGGTCCCGTCGTGCCCGGCTCGCAGCGCGACTTCTCGGTCAACGTCGGCGATATCGTCTACTTCACCGTCGACAGCTCCGACCTGACCCCGGAGGCCCAGCAGACGCTGCAGAAGCAGGCGCAATGGTTGCGCCAGTACGCGCAGTTCTCGGTCACGGTCGAGGGCCACGCCGACGAGCGCGGTACCCGCGAATACAATATCGCGCTCGGCGCCCGTCGCGCCGCCGCCGTGCGCGCCTTCCTCGCC
>JBGSQO010000700.1:0-4245 GCA_041738055.1 Filomicrobium sp. | reverse complement strand
TGCTGTCGGCGTAAAGTCCGGCAACGCGGAACGACGGGACTGCAAGACTGCGGAGGGCGGCACGGCGGGCCGCAACGAGGGGGAGTGTGGGGCGTGGGCGTCGAACTGAGATTTCTGGCCAAGAACCCGGTGCCGAGTGGCCCGACCGTCGGCGCCTTCAAGGGCCACGACGGCACCATGCTGCGGTTTGCCCGCTGGTCGGCGACGCAGGGCCCCCGGCGCGGCACGATCTGCCTGTTCCATGGCCGTGGCGAGTTCATCGAGAAATACTTCGAGACCATCGCCGACCTCAGGCGGCGCGGCTTTGCGGTCGCAACCATGGATTGGCGCGGACAGGGCGCATCGGCGCGCCCGCTGGACAACCCGCACAAGGGCCACGTTCTGAGCTTTGCCGAGTACGACCGCGACATCACCCGCTTCATGAAGGACGTGGTGCTACCCGACTGCCCGCCGCCCTACATCGCGCTGGCCCACTCCATGGGCGGCCACATCCTGCTGCGACATGCCAGCCAGCCGGGCTCCTGGTTCGAGCGCATGGTGCTGTCGGCCCCGATGATCGCCATCGCCGACGAGAAGGTCGGCTATCCCCGCTGGGCAATCGAAACCTATGCGGAAATCGTCGCCGCGAGCGGTTTTGCCTCAGCCTACGTGCAGGGCGGGTCCGACAGCACGGAAGAATCCGCCCGCTTCGAGGACAATACGCTGACCTCCGACAAGGAACGCTGGTCGCGCAACAAGGCGATCCTGGAGGTCGCCCCCGATCTCGGCCTCGGCTCGCCGACTATCGGCTGGCTCAGGGCCGCGTTCCGCTCCTGCCGGATGCTGGGCGCTCCCGACTACCCGCGCTCCGTACGCGTGCCGCTGCTGCTGTTTGCCGCCGGCGACGACAAAATCGTCTCCACCCGCGCCATCGAGGAGTTCGGTGTTCGTTTGAAGGTCGGCAGCCACATTCTGATCCCCGGCGCCCGCCACGAGATCCTGCAGGAGCGCGACGTGTTCCGCCAGCGCTTCTGGGCGGCCTTCGACGCGTATCTGGGCGTCAGCGAGTTGGCTGCGTAGACAGAACCGCAACTTGGCGGCAGACCGCCTCCTTGACCCACAGACTAAAGACAAATTCAGCATATCAATAAGCTGATGATGCTTCCCCTGGTGTCCCGCGTCAGCGAGAGGTACGATCGCATCGATCAGTGTGGCGATTTTACGTTGACAGCGTATCGCTGCCGTCGAGCCTTCAGTATCCGTTCGGTGTTTTACGTGGGAAAGGGATTCAATGCCGACTATTAAGGGGACTAACAAGCGGGACGTTTTGCGCGGGAAGAACGCGAGCGAGACACTACTCGGGCTCGGCGGCAACGACGTTCTGTACGGCAACAGCGGCAACGACATTCTCGACGGTGGTACTGGCAACGACGTCATGCGCGGCGGCACCGGAAATGACACCTACGTCGTCAATTCCAAGGGCGATCAGGCAATCGAGTCCGCTGGGCAAGGCATCGACACCGTCAAATCGTCGGTCAGCTTCACGCTCGGCGCGAACATAGAGAAACTTGTTCTCACCGGCGGTGCGGCAATCAATGGCAGCGGGAACGCACTGGCCAACACCATCACGGGCAACAGCGGCAACAACACACTCATCGGCGGCGGCGGTGGCGACAAACTGATTGGCGGGGCCGGCGTCGATGTCGCGTCCTATGCGAACGCCACCAGTCGGATTGTCATGGGGTTCACGGCAGCTGAAGACGAGGGCGATTTTCGCAACGACTCCCTGGTATCGATCGAAAAGATTATCGGCACGTCCTTCGATGATGTCATCAGGCTGGATCGTTTCCCCAAAAAGTCGATCATCTACGTCGATGGAGGTGCGGGCGCGGACACATTGCTCGGCGGGTACAATTCGAAGGATACCCTTTTCGGCGGAACCGGAAACGACAGCTTATTCGGCTCCGGCAGCGATGATCTGCTCTACGGCGGAGATGGCGATGATAGTCTCGACGGCGACGAAGGCAACGACCGGCTGTACGGCGGCGCGGGAAATGACGAATTTTACGCAGGCGACGGCGACGACATCCTAGACGGTGGCGACGGGAACGATAACCTACGTGGCTACGACGGCGCCGACCAATTGTTCGGCGGCGACGGAGATGACAGGTTGGATGGTTATGACGACGCCGACACATACACCGGTGGCGCAGGAACTGACCGCTTCATGTTTTATAGCGGCGAGACGGGCATCGGAGAGGTAAATCGCGATGCTGTCTCGGACTTTTCCCGCAGCGATGGCGACAAACTCGAGATGGACTTTGCAGGATTAGCATTCGGGAACACCCAACAGCTGACTGGAAACGATGGAGCCGATGCGTTTCAAACTGGTGGCACGGGCACGGGCGCGGGCAATGCCTTCATACGGTGGATGGTTGTGGGCAGTGACACGATCATCGAAATCGACACGAACAACGACGGCAACAAAGATGCTGAAGTCGAATTGACCGGCTATACGGCTGGACTCATCGCGAGCGATTTCGTGTTGTAGTGGAGCAGCAGCAAGACTTCGAGCAGAGCAAGGTCGGGCCTTCGACGTTCTGTCGGCCCGGCCAGCCCACAATCTGGTCAATACCGCGGATCATACCGGCCATAGCGCGGCGGCGGCAGGGTGCGATCCTCGTCATAGGCCCCGCGACGGTCGTAGCGCAGCGGGCGGCGATCTTCCGGCAGGCGGGACACCCGGCGGCGGACATCCTGCGGAATAGCCTCGACGATCTCGCCCGTGCAGGCATCGACGGTCAAATCGAACTCGCGGCCGTTGGCCTGGCGCTCGGCTTCCATGTGCACGAACCGCCCGTCGCGCTCGACATCGTCGAAATCATGCCAGCCCTCGGCGCGCAACTTGCGACGCACCTCGCCATTGTCCAGGCAGCCGGTTTCCTCGCGCGCATACCGGCGGGGTTGCAGTCGCTCGCCATGGTCGCGCTCCACACGCTCGTCGCGATAAACCGGCTCGGGTGGGCGCGGCGGCGGCACCTCGTACATGTCGCGATAGCGCGGGTCGTCATACGGCGACGGGCGTGGCGTCGGATAGCGGTCCTCGAGATCGGCAGCCAACACCGCAGACGCGTCTGCGCCCATGATCACCACAAATGCCAGCGCTGACAGCAGACCGACCCTGAAGCTCATGGCGTCAACTCCTCAAACCGCCGGCCCGCTGCCGGGCACCATCGGGCGCACGCACGTCGAAAGGGCGCCAGAATGCCGGCGCCAACATGAACGACAGCTGAAGGGACCTGCCGACCATCAAAATTGTGCGCGCGTTATCAGCTGGATGCAACCCTGCACTCGGGATCGGGGCCGGTGTCTTGACGCCGGCCGACCGGCTTCCCAAGTCCTGCTCTGCGCACGCCACTCATCGGGTGCGCACTCTCGCAGCCTGGCCCATCGGGACGCCGTCCCGGGCAGGCGGCTCCGTACATGTCGCTTCCTGAGGAGGATATGTCATGCGACACTCTGATTTCGCCCCCCTGTACCGCTCCACCGTCGGTTTCGACCGCCTCGTCCAACTACTCGACCAGGCCGGCGGCTTCGAGGACAACGGCTACCCGCCTTACAACATCGAGCGGACGGCCGAGAACCAGTACCGCATCTCCATGGCGGTCGCCGGGTTCACCCGCGAGGAGCTCAACGTCGAGGTGAAGGAAGCCTCCCTCACCGTGCGCGGCCAGAAGGGCGCCGACGACAAGGACCGCCAGTATCTGCATCGCGGCATCGCCACCCGCTCGTTCGAGCGCCGCTTCCAGCTCGCCGACTTCGTCGAGGTGACGGGCGCCGATCTCAAGGACGGCATGCTGCACATCGATCTGGCCCGCAACATCCCCGAGCGGATGAAGCCGCGCACCGTGGCCATCGGCAACGCGATGAAGCAGATCGAACAGGTGGTCTGAGGTCTGCGGTCGATCTCGGCCGGTCCAACCATTCTCGAAGGTGTGCAGCCGCCGGGCAACCGGCGGCTGTTTGCGTTTTGTCGCTCAACCGCTGCAAGGCACTCCCGAATGGCTCTTGTGCCGGTGGGGGAAATCTGCAACATTCGACCGAAAAGGTCAGCAGTGCTGTCCTTTGTGAGGGCAGACACTCTCCGCGGGCGCCGGTGAGCGAGCGCGAAGTGGCGACTGGAGCGGTTGACGTGGCAGCAAGGGCAGGGGATCGGACGACGACGGGCAGGCTGGCGGTGCCGGTCGCTGGTCGCGTGTCCGTGCG
>JBGSQO010000695.1:0-2975 GCA_041738055.1 Filomicrobium sp. | reverse complement strand
AGCAGGCCGTCGGTGGCGATCGCATCGTCCTGGCCGGCAGGTTCGCTGGCAACGGCGGACCGTCCGCCTGCGCCACCGGCGGCATCTGGTGTCGTGGCGGCCAGTGGTCTAACGGCTGCACCTGCGCGATCACCCGGCGCGTCGTCGCCAAGCCCAAGGGCTGAGCCGGATTTCCGAAACGTGCTTTCCGGTCTTCGGACAGATTGCTGGTCGATCGAAGCAAGCTGAGCGGGCCTTCGTTGGGACAGCCACGATGGCCTGCTGAGGACGGCAGCGAATTTGTCCGCGGTAATTCCGCCGACGTAGCGCCGAACGGACCACTCCACTCGAAGTTCGTCGGCGGAGTGTCGCGCGCCGAGCTGCCGACGACCTTCGCTTAATCGACAGCTCCATCTCGCACCTCCAGGAGCCCACACCAATGGCGGCCATTGATCCCGTCTCGACCGAAATGCTGACCATCGAGGAATTGGTTCTTGCCGGGGGCGATCCCCGGGTTGCCTTTCCGCAGCTCGACCCGCGCACGGTGCAGGCCTACGCCCAGGTCGGCTCGCCGCCCGAGCGCCCCGTGACGATGCCGGACTGGCACACGCAGTTCGAGGCTCTATTCCAAGGCGCGGTCGCAGATCTCGTGCGGCCGGCAGACGTTCCCCAGGATGCGGCGCTGGCGGCCGCATTTTCGCCGATGGTGAGGCCGGCCAGGCGCGAGATCCTCGAGGGGCTCGTCGCCTCCGCCGTTCCCATCGACGCGGACGCCATCGGCCGCGACATCGAGCGCGCCATGTACCAGAAGCTGTTTGCGATGGGCTCGCGCGCGCTCATCCTCGAACTGGCGGCGGCCCAATCGACCGGGCTTCTGCAAGGCGCTACGGCACAGGACCGCTTCCACTTTTTCTGCAGCTGCCTGAAGGATCCGGCATTCGCGCGCGCCATCCTGTCTCAATACCCGGTTCTCGTGCGGCAGGCGACGCTGGCGGTTGCGGCCTGGCGCGACGCACTACTCGAATTCGCGGAGCGGCTGTCACGCGATGAGCCGGCCATTGCCCAGCAGATGTTTGCGACTGAGACCCTCGGGCGGTTGTCGCGCCTGCACCTGTCGGCCGGCGACAGCCATCGCGGCGGCCGCAGCGTCATCATCGCCGAGTTCGACGGCGGCGCCAGAAAGCTGGTCTACAAGCCGCGCTCGCTTCAGGTCGATCGCTGCTTTGCCGATCTCGTCGCGTGGCTCGGGGACAGGGGCCTGACCCTGCCACCGCGGTTGCCGGTCTTCATCGACAGGCCCGGATACGGATGGGTGGAGCACATCAAGCCCGCGCCCTGCCGCAGTGCAGACGACGTCGCTCAATTCTACCGGCGTCAGGGCGTGAACGTCGGACTGCTCTACGTCCTCAAGGGTACCGATCTTCACTCCGAGAACATCATCGCCGCAGGTGCCGATCCCGTTCTCATCGATCTGGAGGCGCTGTTCCATCCAACGCTTACGGCAGCGCGTGCGGCCACGGCATCCCTTGCGGCCCAACAGCTGATCGACGTCTCCGCGCTGGCCACCGGCATCATTCCTGTCCGAGCGCCGCGGGCAACGCCGGAAAGCGATTGGCTCGACATGAGCGGGATGAGCGGCGCGGACGCTCGCGAGATCCCATTCGAGCTGCCGGTCTGGGTCGATGCCGAAACCGACAACATGCGCCTTCGCCTCGAACGCACCACGCTCGACCCCGACGACAACCTTCCCCAGTTCGATGGTAAGCGGATCGGTCCAGGGGCTTACATCGATGCCGTCCTCGATGGCTTCACGCACGTTTACGAGGTCATCTGCGCCAACCGTGATGCCCTGCTGGCACCAAGCGGTCCGATTGCCGCGTTCGCCGATGCTGAAGTGCGCGTCATCGTCCGCAACACGGCGCGCTACGAGCAGGTCATTCACGACGGCTTCGCCCCCCGTTTCCTTCACCATGTCCGGGAACGCGAGGCGTTCTTCGACACCCTCTGGTCGGAGGTGGTGAGCAAGCCCGTCCTCGCCAAGCTGCACCGTGCCGAGCGGCATGATCTGTGGAACGGTGACGTGCCCGTGTTTTCGACCACGCCATCCTCGACCGCGCTTGCCACGAGTACCGGCGAGGACATCGCCGACGCGATCGAGGAGCCTGCGATGGCGGTCGTCAGGCGCCGGATCGCAACAGCGGGATCGGACGATCTCGCCGTGCAGAGGTTCCTGATCGAAGCCTCGCTCGCCGATGCCCGGTCCGGGCCTTCACGACGCGCGCTGGCTGCCCGCGATCAGCACGCGTCGACGCCTCGCGCCAATCCTTCTCCCCTGAGGCTTGCAACGGAAATCGGCGATCAGTTGATCGCCACTTCGGTGCGCGCGAACGGTGGCGCGAGCTGGATCGTGCTGGAGGAAACGGATGGCGGGCATGCCTCCCTAGGCGCCGCTGCCCTCGACCTCTACTCGGGTCTGCCCGGAATGGCGCTCTTTCTGTCCGGGCTTGCCAAAGCCACGGTCGAGCACCGCTACCAACTCCTCGCGGATGAAGCCGTAGCGGACCTGGCCGACCTCGTGGCGGGTGACGACACGGGGTTGACCGGATACTTCACGGGTCTCTCCGGCATTGCCTACGCGATGGCCTGGCATGACGGCTGGCATCACGGCCCAACCATGCAGATCGCGCTCGACCGGCTGGGCCGCGCCGACATGTTCGACGCAACGGAAGACCTCGATGTGATCTCCGGGCTCGCCGGCGCCAGCCTCGCCCTTCTCTCGGCCTGGCGCCGGACCGGTATTGGCCGGCTGCGGGAACACGCACTGGAAGCCGGGCGAGCCCTGCTGCGCCGCGCGGTCCCTTGCCAGAGCGCGTCCCGTTCCGTAGGTGAGAGCGACGCGGTGAGCGCCTCCACGGTCTCGACCCAGCGTCCGTAGCCGGTCGCGGCCAGACAGGGCGGCCAATCCGACCCGAACATCAACCGCTCAGGCCCCAGCA
>JBGSQO010000687.1:0-6350 GCA_041738055.1 Filomicrobium sp. | reverse complement strand
ACATGGCTTCGGCGTTGGTGGAGCCGCAGGTCTCGAGCACAAGGATCGGCGTTCGGCCGCTGCCCTTCGGTGCTTGGGCCTCCGTCGCCATCGCCCTCAAAGCCGCAGTGACTTCGCCGCAGCCCCCGCGGCCTCGACGATCGGTGTGCCAACGCCGGGCACGATGAAGGCGAAGATGAACAGGACCGAGACCGCCATAACGAACCCGACGGCGCCCGGCATGGGCTGGAACTTTTCGCGCGCACTGTCGAAGAACATCACCTTGACGATGCGCAGGTAATAGTAGGCGCCGATCACGCTCGCCAGGACGCCGACGATGGCCAGCGGATAGAGTCCGGCTTTGACGGCGGCCTGGAACACGTAGAGCTTGGCGAAGAAGCCGGCCAGCGGCGGAATGCCGGCCAGCGAGAACATTAGCATGCCCAGCGCGAAGGCCATCGGCAGGTTGGTCTGAGCCAGGCCCGCGAGTTCATCGATCTCCTCGACCATCTCGCCGCCGCGGCGCATGGCCAGGATGCAGGCGAACGTGCCGAGCGTCATGGCCAGATAAATGACGAGGTAGACGAGCACGCCCTGCACGCCCTCGGGGCTACCCGCCGACAGGCCCACCAGCGCGAACCCGACGTGGCCGATGGAGGAATAACCCATCAGGCGCTTGATGTTGGTCTGTCCGATGGCCGCCAGCGAACCCAGGATCATCGAACCGATGGAGATGAACCACACGACCTGCAGCCACTGCGGCTCGAGTGCCGGGAAGGCACCCGCCACCACCCGCATGAGAAGTGCCATGGCCGCGACCTTGGGGGCGGCTGCGAAAAACGCCGTCACCGGCGTCGGTGCGCCTTCGTAGACGTCGGGCGTCCACATGTGGAACGGCACCGCCGAGATCTTGAAGGCGAGTCCGACCAGGACGAACACGAGGCCGACGATGAGCCCGATGTTCTGGCCCGCGTCCTTGGCCGCAGCGATCCCGGCGATGGCAGGAAAGCTCGTCGAGCCCGCGAAGCCATAGACCAGCGAGGAGCCGTAAAGCAGCATTCCCGACGACAGCGCGCCCAACACGAAATACTTGAGGCCGGCTTCCGATGAGCGGACGTTGTCGCGCTGGATCGCCGCCAGCACGTATAGCGCCAGCGATTGCAACTCGAGGCCGAGATAGAGCGCGACGAGGTCATTGGCCGAGACCATCATCAGCATGCCAACGGTCGCCAGCAGTACGAGGATGGGATACTCGAAACGCATGACGCGATTGTCGCGCAGGAAATCGAACGACATCATCAGCGCCACGGCCGAGCCCGCCAGCACCAGGAGCTTGACGAAGCGCGCGAAGGGATCGAGCACGAACGCGCCCTCGAACAGGCTCGCGGATGCGGCCGGCTGCATCAGAACCGCGCCCGCCGCCAACCCCAGGACGGCCACCGACAACCAGCCGATGAAGACGCCCGTATCGGCGTCATCCGCACTGAAAGCACCCAGCATCAACAGCGCCAGCGCGCCGACCGCCAGCACGATCTCCGGCAGCGCCGGCGCATAGCTCAACAGGAGGTCCATCGCTTAAGTCCCGTCCCTCGATCTCATTGCACCGCGAGTGCGGCGGCCTGGCCGACTGCGGCCTGATAGGTCATGACGAGCTTCTTCACCGACACCGCGAACATGTCCATGACCGGAGCCGGATAGAAGCCGAAGAAGATGGTCAGCACGACGAGCGGGGCCATCACCACGATCTCGCGCGGGGTCATGTCGGGGATCGCCTTGAGGCTCGACTTCTCCAACGCCCCGAAGACCACGCGGCGGTAAAGATAAAGCGCGTAGCCCGCCGACAGGATGACACCGAAGGTGGCGAAGAAGGCGACCCAGGTGTTGACCTGGAAGGCGCCGAGCAGCGTCAGGAATTCACCCACGAACCCCGACGTGCCGGGCAGGCCGACATTGGCCATGGTGAACACCATGAACACCACCGCATAGACCGGCATGCGGTCGGCAAGCCCGCCGTAGGCTGCGATTTCGCGGGTGTGCAGGCGGTCGTAGATGACGCCGACGCAGAGGAACAGGGCCGCCGAGACGAAGCCGTGAGAGATCATCTGGAAGATGGCCCCGTCGATGCCCTGGCTCGTGAAGGTGAAAATGCCCATGGTCACGAAGCCCATGTGGGCCACCGACGAGTAGGCGATCAGCTTCTTGATGTCCTCCTGCACCAGCGCCACCAGCGAGGTGTAGATGATGGCCACGACCGACAGCGTGAACACCAGCGGCGCCAGATCCTGGCTCGCCAACGGGAACATCGGCAGCGAGAAACGCAGGAAGCCGTAGCCGCCCATCTTCAACAGGATCGCCGCCAGGATCACCGAGCCTGCCGTCGGCGCCTCGACGTGCGCATCCGGCAGCCACGTGTGGACCGGCCACATCGGCATCTTCACCGCAAAGGAGGCGAAGAACGCAAGCCACAGCCACGTCTGCATGCCGTGCGGGAACTTGGTCGTCATAAGCGTCGGGATATCCGTCGTGCCCGCATGCCAGTACATCGCCAGCATGGCGATCAGCATCAGCACCGAGCCGAGCAGCGTGTAGAGAAAGAACTTGAAACTGGCATAGACGCGCCGCTTGCCACCCCACACGCCGATGATGAGGAACATCGGAATGAGGCCGGCCTCGAAGAACACGTAGAACAGCATGAGGTCGAGCGCGCAGAACACGCCGATCATCAGCGTCTCGAGCACCAGGAAGGCGATCATGTACTCCTTGACCCGGTGCGTGACGCTCTCCCAACTCGCCAGAATGGTCAGCGGCATCAGGAACGTCGTGAGGATGACGAACGGCAGCGAAATACCGTCGACGCCCATCTTGTATTTGAGTGGTCCGAGCCAGGGCATTTCCTCGACGAACTGGAAGTCGGCCGTCGAGGCATCGAAATTCGCCACCGCCAGCAGCGAGATCGCGAAGGTGAAGACCGTCGTGTAGAGGGCGGTATGGCGCGCGTTCCGATCTCCGCCCGGGGTGGCCGGCAGGAAGGCGATGAACAACGCCCCGACCAACGGCAGGAAGGTGATGATCGACAGGATCGGCGAGGACATCACGTTCATTGGCCGGCACCCCCGGTGGTCATCAGTCCGCGCAGGAAGAAGGTCAGGATCACGGCCACGCCGATCAGCATGGCGAAGGCATAGTGGTAGAGGTAGCCGGTCTGGATCTTGACCACCCGGTCTGTGGACCACTGCACACCGCTGGCCGTGCCGTCGATGGTGCCGTCGATGATCGCGCCGTCACCGCCCTTCCACAGCAGGCGACCGATGGCGAAGGCCGGCTTGACGAACAGCCAGTCGTACAGCTCGTCGAAGTACCACTTGTTCAGGAGGAACAGGTACAGCGGACGGAACGTCCGGGCGGTCGCCTCCGGCAGCCAGGGGGCCGCGATGTAATAGAGGTAGGACAGCCCGAAGCCTCCCAGCATGGCAAGGAACGGCGCCCAGCCGACCCAGCCAGGGATCTCGTGCATGTCATGCAGGATGTGGTTGCTGGGGGCTTCGAACAGCGCCTTACCCCAGAACTGCTTGTACTCGTGGCCGTAGAAATACTCCTTGAACACGAAGCCGGCGGCCACTGCGCCCACCGCCAGCACGGCGAGCGGGATCAGCATGGCATAGGGGCTCTCGTGGGCGTGCTTGTAGACGTCCGGCTCGGCGCGCGTCTTGCCGTGGAACGTCATGAACATCAGCCGCCAGGAGTAGAAGCTCGTCATGAACGCGGCCGTCACCAACGTCCAGAAAACGTAGTTGTAGGGCGTATGCGCGGCGTAGGCCGCCTCGATGATGGCGTCCTTGGAGTGGAAGCCGGCAAACCCGATCAGATGGGGAATGCCCACGCCGGTCAGCGCGAGCGTGCCGATCAGCATCATCGCCCAGGTGAAGCGGATCTTGGTCGCCAGCCCGCCCATGTGGCGCATGTCCTGCTCGTGGTGCATGGCATGGATGACAGAGCCGGCACCCAGAAACAGCAGCGCCTTGAAGAAGGCGTGCGTGAATAGGTGGAAGATGGCGATGCCATAGGCGCCGACGCCACAGGCCGCGAACATGTAGCCGAGCTGAGAACAGGTCGAGTAGGCAATCACCCGCTTGATGTCGTTCTGCACGAGGCCGACGGTCGCCGCGAAGAAGGCCGTCACCGTGCCGACGAACGTGACGACCACCAGCGCGTTGGGGGCCAGCTCGAACAGCGGCGACAACCGGGCGACCATGAACACGCCCGCCGTCACCATGGTCGCGGCATGGATCAGCGCCGACACCGGCGTCGGGCCTTCCATGGCGTCCGGCAGCCAGGTGTGCAGCAGGAACTGCGCCGACTTGCCCATGGCCCCCATGAATAGCAGCAGGCACAGCGTCGTCAGGATGTCGACCTGATAGCCCAGAAACTCGAACGTCTGCCCCTTGGCATTGGCGGCGGCCTCGAACAGCTGATCGAGGTTGATCGTATTGAAGGCGAGGAACAGCCCGAAGATGCCGAGCGCGAAGCCGAAATCGCCGACGCGGTTGACGACGAACGCCTTGATCGCCGCCGCGTTGGCCTCGGG
The DNA here is from genome assembly GCA_041738055.1 of Filomicrobium sp. Taxonomy (GTDB): domain Bacteria; phylum Pseudomonadota; class Alphaproteobacteria; order Rhizobiales; family Hyphomicrobiaceae; genus Filomicrobium. Next base: position 1,786 of record JBGSQO010000687.1, on the reverse strand, counting down.
CTTGTGATACCAGAACCCGATCAGCAGATAGGACGCGAGACCCACGCCCTCCCAGCCGAAGAACATCTGCAACAGGTTGTCGCTCGTCACCAGCATCAGCATGGCGAAGGTAAACAGCGACAGATACGAGAAGAACCGCGAGCGGCCCTCGTCTTCGTGCATGTAGCCGATCGAGTAGAGGTGGACGAGGCTCGAGACCGTCGTGACGACGACCAGCATGACGGCCGTCAGCGCGTCGATGCGCAGCGCCCAGGCGACATCCAGCTCACCCGACGTCACCCAGCGGGCAATCGGCACCCGCGCGGTTTCCGTGCCGATGCCGACGCGCACGAACACGATCCAGGCGAGCACCGCCGCGATCATGAGCAGCGCCGTGGTGATGATCTCGCTCGCGCGATGCCCGATGAGGCGACCGAACAGCCCCGCGATGAGCGCACCGACGAGCGGCAGGAAGACGATGGCGAGATAGATCATTGTGTGTCCCCAGGGCGCGCGAGGTTCCAGGTTGTAGGCTCTAGGTATTAGGTTGCTTCACCCTATTGCCCGCACCTTTCGACCTTGCCACTCGACCGCGCCCAACTCCCCTTCCTGATCCTCGATCCCCTAGAACTTGGTCCCTAGAACCTAGCCCCTAGCCTTTCATCATATTCACGTCTTCCACCGCGATCGAACCGCGGTTGCGGAAGTAGACGACGACGATGGCCAAGCCGATGGCGGCTTCTGCGGCCGCGACCGTCAGCACGAACAGCGCGAACACCTGTCCCGTCAGATCACCCAGGAAGTGCGAGAAGGCGACGAGGTTGATGTTGACGGCGAGCAGCATCAATTCGACCGACATCAGAATGACGATGACGTTCTTCCGGTTGAGGAAGATGCCGAAGATGCCGATCGTGAACAGGATTGCCGCGACGGTCAGATAGTGGCCGATGCCGATGTCCATCATGCGCTCCCGGTTGCACTGTTTGCCGCTGAGATGCTCATCGCTTCCCCTCCGCGGATGGCAGGATGGCGCCGCCGGCTGGTACCTTGATGATCTCGATGGAGGTCGCCGGATTGCGCGCGACCTGGGCGGCGATCGACTGGCGCTTGACGCCCTCTTTGTGGCGCAGCGTCAGCACGATGGCGCCGATCATCGCCACCAGCAGGATCAGCCCCGAGGCCTGGAAAAAGTAGACGTACTTGGTATAGATGATGCGGCCCAGCGCCTGCGTGTTCCCGACGCCGGACCCTGTCGAGGGCATGGCCGATTGCACCTCGGCGACCCGGCTCATGTCGACGCCGTAGGCCAGGAACAAGGCGACGAGCTCCGCCAGCACGATGCCGCCGATCAGCGCGCCCAGCGGCGCGTTCTTGATGAAGCCGGCGCGCAGTTCGTCGAAGTCCACGTCCAGCATCATGACGACGAACAGGAACAGCACCGCCACCGCGCCGACGTAGACGATGACCAGCAGCATCGCCAGGAACTCGGCCCCCAGGAGCACGAACAGGCCCGCCGCGTTGAAGAACGTCAGGATCAGGAACAGCACGGCGTGCACGGGATTGCGCGCGACGATCACCATCGACGCGGAGGCGACGGCGAGCACCGAGAACAGGTAGAAGAAAAACGCTGCGATCGTCATATCCGCTCCCGCCCCGCCGAGCCCAGGCCCGCTCGTCCTGTCGTTCCCGCTCGTCCCGTCACTGCTGCGCTGGCGACGACCGCCGCCGCGCCAGCTCCTTGGTCACCGCTTCGTAGTGGCCCCGCCACAGCCGCTTGATCGCGAGGCTGCGCCACGGCCAGTAGAGG
>JBGSQO010000682.1:0-6280 GCA_041738055.1 Filomicrobium sp. | reverse complement strand
GCCCTGGCCGCCTTCGCCATCGGGCTGCCGGGCTTCGTGCTCATCAAGGTGTTCCAGCCGGGCTTCTTCGCGCGCGAGGATACCCGCACGCCGATGGTCTATGCGGGCGTCAACATGGCGCTCAACGTGGCCGGCTCCATTGGCCTATTCTTCCTGTTCAAGGAATGGGGGCTGATGCCCCACGTCGGCATCGCGCTCGCCACCACCATCGCCGGCTGGACCAATGCGCTGCTGCTGTGGATCACGCTGGCCGATGCGGGTCATTTCCGGTGGGACGCGCGTCTTGCCCGCAATCTCCCGCTGATCACCCTGGCGAGTGCGGCCATGGGTGGGGCGATTTATTTCGGGTTGCCGTATCTGGCACCCTATCTCGCGGCCTCCGCGCCGCTGTCGGTGCAGTTTGCCGCGCTGACAGCCCTCGTCGTCGGGGGCATGGCGATCTACGCGGCGATCATCTTGGCGGCCGGCGTCATGAGCCTGCGCCAGCTGCGCAAGTTTTCAAGCCGCAAACGGGCAGATTGAGCCCGGTTTCGTCGACGGGTCCCGGCCGGCTCGATGTCGCCTGTCTCATTCCGGGACCGACGCAAACCTCGCCTTAACCTGTCTCACCTACCCTGCACGGACGGATTAAGCGGACTCGGGGGAGACCATGCAGGTGATTGCCACGACACGAACTGCGCTCGCATTGGGCGCAATTGCGCTCCTGGCCGCAGCTGGAGCCGCCTCGCCGGTTGCCGGCGCCGACCTTGGACATGGCAGCCTCAAGGACACCATCGTCGAGCCCTACCGCAGTGAGAGCAAGCAGTTCTCGGTGGAGATGGGCCTCGGCTACCTGAGCGGCGATGCCGAAGAGATCGTCTACGCCAATGACGGCCGGCGCCTGAGCCATCTCGACTGGCGCCTCGACGACGTCGTCATGCTCAATACCAAACTCGCCTTCCGCCCTATCGACTGGGTGACGCTCCGGGCCTCCAGCGCCTTCGCCATCTCCGGCGAAAGCACCATGGACGACTACGACTGGCTCGTTCCCGGCCAGGAGTGGACGCACTGGTCGCACCATGAGCATACCGACGTGAAGCACGCCCACCAGATCGAGTTGTCGGGCGAGGTCAACGTCATCAAGTACCGCGGGCTCGAACTGGGTATGCTCGCCGGCTACAAGTGGGACCGCTACAACTGGGACTCCCGCGGCGGCTCCTACATCTACTCATCCGACACCGGCTTCCGCGACCTGACCGGCGCGTTCCCGGCCGGCGAGCTCGGGATCAGCTACACGCAGGACCTGTCCGTGCCGTTCCTGGGCCTAGCCGCCGGCTTCACCTGGGACCGGCTCAGCGTGCATACCTCGGTTGTCGGTTCCAATCGCGTCAAAGCCTCGGGCAAGGACACCCACCACCTGCGCGACCTGCTGTTCGAGGACAACTTCCACCACGGCCGTTATGTGGCAGTCGAGGCGGAGATCGCCTATGCCGTCACCGACAACCTGTCGATCGTCGGCACCTACGACTACCAGGAGTTCTCTAAGGTCGAAGGCACGGCGCTCGTCTATGACCAGACCACGGCCCAGGTCTCGACTGGCTATGGACCGTCGGCGAGCGGACTGAGCCTGGATACGCAGATGTATTCCCTGGCGCTGCGCTACGCCTTCCACTGACCGCCATGTCGGGCTTGCACCGTGGGCAGTGAGCAGCCATAACCCGCCGGCACTTCTCAGCAGGCTTTCGTGGCTCGGCCAGCGAAAGCCTGCTGAGAGTCATTTGATTGAGCAGGATTTTTGACCGAAAACCGCAAGGGCACTTTTCGGAAATCCTGCTGAGAGCAAGGGGCCGGCGGCCATGGCATTCACGAACCGCGTCTTCTCCGGCATGCAGCCGACGGGAAGCCTGCATCTGGGCAACTATCTCGGCGCCATGCTGCAGTGGATCAAGCTGCAGGAGACGCACGAGTGCATCTACTGCGTCGTCGATCTGCACGCGATTACCGTCTGGCAGGAGCCCGCCGAACTGCGCCAGTCGATCCGGCAGGTGACGGCGGCCTATGTCGCAGCCGGCCTCGATCCCCAGCGCTCCATCGTGTTCAATCAGAGTCAGGTCTCGGCCCACGCGGAACTGGCGTGGATCTTCAATTGCGTCGCGCGCCTCGGCTGGCTCAACCGCATGACCCAGTTCAAGGAAAAGGCCGGCAAGGACCGCGAGAACGCGTCCGTCGGTCTCTATGCCTACCCCAACCTGATGGCGGCCGACATTCTTGCTTACCGGGCGACGCACGTGCCGGTCGGCGACGACCAGAAGCAGCATCTGGAACTCGCCCGCGACATCGCCCAGAAGTTCAACAACGATTTTGCCAGCCAAATCACCGAGGCGGGCCACGCGGGAGGTCTGTTCTTTCCCCAGCCCGAGCCGGTCATCACGGGGCCGGCCACGCGCGTCATGAGCCTGCGCGACGGGACCAAGAAAATGTCGAAGTCGGACCCCTCCGACCTGTCGCGCATCGCGCTGACCGACGATGCCGATACGATCGCCAAGAAAATCAAGAAGGCCAAGACGGACCCCGAGCCGCTGCCCTCCGAGATGGCGGGCCTCGAGGGGCGGCCGGAAGCCGACAACCTCGTGGGCATCTATGCCGCGCTCGCCGGATCGACCCGCGAAAGCGTGGTTGCCGAGTTTGGCGGCCAGCAGTTCTCGGGCTTCAAGGGGGCACTCGCCGATCTGTGCGTGGCCAAGCTCGGCGGTATGGCAGCCGAGATCGCTCGCATGATGGAGGACCCGGCCAGCATCGATGCGATCCTGGCCGACGGAGCCGAGCGGGCCGATGCCATCGCGCGGCCTATTCTGAACGAGGTCAAGGATATCGTCGGGTTCATTCGCAAGCCGTAAGAGCGGGCTGTTGGGCGGTCGGCGGGTGTTGCGGTTCCGACTGCGGCTCGTCGCCGCCACACGGTGATCGAGAAACCCGATTGCCGTTCCGTCCCATCAATGGCAGCATGGGTCCCATGAAACAGAGACGCTCCTTCGAAGCCGGTCACCGGCGCAAGTTCCTCCTGGTCGTCGACAACTCGCAAGAGGTGGAGGCAGCGCTGTTCTATGCGGCCTCGCGCATCAAGCACTCCGGCGGCCAGATCGTTATGCTCTACGTGATCGAGCCGCAGGACTACCAGCATTGGATGGGCGTGCGCCAGGTCCAGCTCGAGGAGGAAACCGCCAAGGCCAAGGCGCTGTTCCGCCTGTTCCGCCGCAAGCTCAATCAGTCGGGCTTCGAGGAGGTCGTGCACGAGGAAGTCATCGGCGAAGGCCAGAAGCCGGGCGAGATCCTCAAGACGATCGATGCCGACGAGGATATCGCCATCCTGGTGCTCGGCGCAGCCGTGGACAACAAGGGTCCGGGTCCGCTCGTGGCCTCATTGGCTTCCGGCAAAGCAGCCGGCACGTTCCCGATTCCGATCACCATCGTGCCGGGCAACCTCACGCTGGACGAGATCCAGTCCCTGGCCTGATCGGCGGAGGGGGGGACGCGCCACTGTTGCCGATGGGGAGGTGTGGGTAGATCGCCGTAGGGCCGACCCGTCGGTCTCCGAGCAATGTTGCGGATTGGATATAACAATTCAGTATATTACCGCTTTGACGTGGACGGCGCGTTGAAGCGGCGGCGCGGACCGACTATTGGCTATGAGAATGCATGATATTGTAAGGAGCCGGCCGTGCATCTCATCGGCATCGTCCACTTGCTGATCGCCATCACCTTTGCGCTCCACGCGCATCGGACGGGCCGGCCGGAGATCTGGCTGTACATCCTGTTGTTCGTTCCGCTCGTCGGATCGGTGGCCTACGTGCTGATCGAGGTGTTGCCGGAGCTGGCCGGGAGCCGGCGGGCGCGCAAGGTGGCAAGCGATATCCATACGGTGGTCGATCCCGATGGCGAGTTCCGCCGGCGGGCCATGGCGGCGACCGAAACCGACACGGTTCAAGCGAAGTGCCTCCTGGCGGAGGAATGCGAGCGCAAGGGCATGTGGGCGGAAGCGATCGCTATGTACGAGCGCGCGGCGCAGGGCCTGTTTGCCGACGACCCCGATCTCCTGCGCGGACTGGCCAGAGCCCACGTCGGCGCCGGTGATGCTGCGGCGGCGCTGAACACGCTCGATCGGTTGCGGCGGGCGCACCCAGACTATCAAAACCAGGACGGCCATCTGACCTACGCGCGGGCGATTGAACTTCAGGGCCGTCTCGACGAGGCGGAGCGAGAGTACCGTGCGCTTTCGGTCTATTTCGTCGGGCTGGAGGCACGGGCGCGCCATGCGATGTTGCTGCAGCGGCTCGGCGAGGAGGGCGCGGCACGGCGGCTCTACGAGCAGATCGTCAAGGCTGCAAAGGCGCGGGGCGTCGTGCTGTCGGAGGCCGATCGCGACTGGCTCAGGTTGGCGCAGCGCAATCTCTGAGCGCCACATCGGAACATCGGGCACAGAGTCGCGCGGGAAAAGCCGACCGGCGATCTCGACTTTCGAGATCATCTGGCCTATCTCATCGTCTAGAACTATTCTAAGAAGAGTCCCCGCTTTGCGGGGACGCGACACGACAGCCTTGCGGGAGAGCGAGCCATGTTCATCCAGACCGAAGCCACGCCGAACCCGGCCACCTTGAAGTTCATCCCCGGCCGACCGGTGCTGGCGCGCGGCACGGCCGACTATCGCGAAGCTACTGATGCTGCCGAATCGCCGCTGGCCTCGCGGTTGTTCGAGATCGATGGCGTCGATGGCGTGTTTCTCGGCTCGGATTTCATCTCGGTGACCAAGGGGACGGCTGAATGGCCGCACCTGAAGCCGATGATCCTGGGCGCGATCATGGAGCACTTCATGTCGGGGTCGCCGGTCGTCGCCGAGGGCGGCAATGACGTCGCCGACGGCAACTACGATCCCAAGGACGCCGACGTCGTGGCCACCATCAAGGAACTGATCGAGACCCGCGTGCGCCCGGCCGTCGCCCAGGACGGCGGCGACATCACGTTCTCGGGCTTCCGCGACGGGACGGTCTTCCTGCACATGCGAGGCGCCTGCGCCGGTTGCCCATCGTCGACGGCAACGCTGCGGCACGGCATCGAGAACCTGCTGAAGCATTTCTGCCCCGAGGTGCAGGCCGTTCAGGCGGTTTGAGCCCGGGAGGGCTTGCTCGGGGGCGGGGAGCCCATCGCCGCCAAGACAAACTGACTTGGGCGTCGGTTAAATGAAGTGCGGGGGCTCTGCCCGGCCAATACTCAGTAAACTGGTGTTTGATGCGCCCCCGGACCCCATGCGGGGGATTACCTCGTTCGCCCTCGATTGGCGACGGGCGCGCCCCAGACTCCGGGTCATGGTTCCAAGGGCTAGGCCCTTGGTGGGGGGCGAGGGGGCAACGCCCCCCGTCTTCACTTGGGCCGATCGAAGGCCAGCAACGCCAACGGCTGCGTCTGCGGCTGGATAATCAGGCTCATACATCGGAGACTTGTCTCGTGCCTAATCGTGAACCGCTCGGCCAAGACGCGCTCAATCAGCTGTTTCTGGAGGCGCGCACGCACAACAAGTGGCTCGATCAGGACGTGCCGGACGAGATGCTGCGGCGGTTGGTCGATCTGTTCAAGATGGCACCAACGAGTGCGAACTGCTCGCCAGCCCGCATCGTGTTCGTCAAGTCGGAGGAGGCCAAGGAGCGACTGCGGCCACTGCTGATGGCAGGCAACGTCGAAAAGACCATGCAAGCGCCAGTCTGCGCAATCATCGGGCACGACTTGCGGTTCTACGATTACCTGCCCCGGCTGTTTCCCCATACGGATGCGAAAAGCTGGTTTGAAGGAAACGATGTGATGATCCGCGATGGTGCGTTCCGCAACGGTACGTTGCAGGGGGCCTATCTGTTGCTGGCGGCGCGTGCGCTGGGTCTCGACTGCGGCCCCATGTCCGGTTTCGATAATGCGGGCGTGGACAAAGAGTTCTTTGCGGGAACTGAGATCAAGTCGAATTTCCTGTGCGCGCTCGGCTACGGCGATCCGTCGGCACTCTTTCCGCGCTCGCCACGATTTGCCTTCGAGGACATGGCCCAGATCATCTGATCGGCTAGGCGGCGCCCGTCGCCGGACGGTGTCAGGTTTACTGGTGAAATGGCCGTCGGCCCAGTATAGGCTCGCGGCCCATGACCATTCTGGCGTTCGATACCTCCTTCGAATCCTGCTCGGCGGCCATGCTCGTGGCGGCTGCGTCGGCGCGCGCGGCCTCCCGGCTGGAGCCGATGGCGACGGGCCATGCCGAGCGGCTGCT
>JBGSQO010000659.1:0-4874 GCA_041738055.1 Filomicrobium sp. | reverse complement strand
GGCGATGCCGGCACGCGGCTGGTTGAGGCCAAGCCGCTCGATCAGCGCCTTGAAGCGGTCGCGGTCCTCAGCCAGTTCGATGGCATCCGGCGAGGTGCCGAGAATGGGGATGCCGGCAGCCTCCAGCGCGGCGGCGAGCTTCAGCGGGGTCTGGCCGCCGAACTGCACGATGACGCCGACCACCGTTCCCGCCTCTTGCTCGCGGCGGATGATCTCGATGACGTCTTCCCCCGTCAGCGGCTCGAAGTAGAGCCGGTCGGAGGTGTCGTAGTCGGTCGAAACCGTTTCCGGATTGCAGTTGACCATGATGGTCTCGAAGCCGGCCGCCGTCAGCGCGTAGCAGGCATGGCAGCAGCAATAGTCGAACTCGATGCCCTGGCCGATGCGGTTGGGGCCGCCGCCGAGAATGATGATCTTGCGCTTGTCCGTCGGGGCGGACTCGCACACCGGCGCGCGCGGCGTCTCCCCATCGGCCTCGGTCGTCAGCCCGCTCTCGTAGGTCGAGTACATATAGGCGGTCGGCGAAGCGAACTCGGCCGCGCAGGTGTCGATGCGCTTGAACACCGGGCGCACGCCGAGGCCCAGCCGGTGCGCCAGCACGTCGGCCTCCGGCTTGCCGGCCAGCTTTCCCAATCGGGCATCCGAGAAGCCCATGGCCTTCAGGGACCGCATCTGGCGCGCGGTCGGCGGCAGGCCGTGGGCCGTAACGCGGGCCTCCGCGTCGACGATCTCCTGCATCCGGTCGATGAACCAGGGGTCGATCTTACAGTACTCGTGCAGTTCGTCGTGATCGACGCCGAGCCGCAACGCCTGCGCGACCTTGAGCAGCCGGTCGGGCGTCGGCCGCGAGACCTCGGCGCGGATGACGTTCTTGTCGTCGCCCTGGCCAAGACCTGGCAGCACCATATCGTCGAGACCCGTGAGACCCGTCTCCATCGAGCGCAGGGCCTTCTGCAGGCTTTCGGCGAACGTGCGCCCGATACCCATGGCCTCGCCCACCGACTTCATCGAGGTCGTCAATGTGGCGTCGGCTCCGGCGAACTTCTCGAAGGCGAAGCGCGGGATCTTGGTGACGACATAGTCGATGGTCGGCTCGAAGGACGCCGGCGTCGCGCCCCCCGTGATGTCGTTGTCGAGTTCGTCCAACGTGTAGCCGACGGCGAGCTTGGCGGCGACCTTGGCGATGGGAAAGCCGGTCGCCTTGGACGCGAGCGCGGAGGAGCGCGAGACGCGCGGGTTCATCTCGATGACGACGAGGCGGCCGTCGGCGGGATTGACGGCGAACTGCACGTTGGAGCCGCCCGTCTCCACGCCGATCTCGCGCAGCACGGCGATCGAGGCATCGCGCATGATCTGGTATTCTTTGTCGGTGAGCGTCAGCGCGGGTGCGACCGTAATGGAATCGCCCGTGTGCACGCCCATCGGATCGATGTTCTCGATCGAGCAGATGATGATGCAGTTGTCCGCCGTGTCGCGGACCACCTCCATCTCGTACTCCTTCCAGCCGAGCACGCTCTCCTCGACCAGCACCTGCTTGGTCGGCGAGGCATCGAGCCCCCGCTCGATGATGTCGAAGAACTCTTCGCGGTTGTAAGCGATGCCGCCGCCCGTGCCACCCAACGTGAACGACGGCCGGATGATCGCCGGCAGGCCGACGACCTCGATGGCGGCTGCGGCCTCCTCGCGATTGTGAGCGAGCATGGAGCGAGGCGTCTCGAGCCCGATCCGCTTCATCGCCTCGCGGAACAGCTGGCGATCCTCGGCCATGTCGATGGCTTCGGCCCGGGCCCCGATCAGTTCGACGCCGAGCGCCTCCAGGATACCCTGCTTGGCGAGCGTCAGCGCGGTATTGAGCGCGGTCTGGCCGCCCATCGTCGGCAGGATCGCGTCGGGGCGCTCCTCGGCGATAATCTTGGCGACGATCTCCGGCGTGATCGGCTCGATGTAGGTCGCATCCGCCAGATCCGGGTCGGTCATGATGGTCGCGGGATTGGAGTTGACCAGGATGATGCGGTAGCCCTCGGCTTTCAGTGCCTTGCAGGCCTGGGTGCCGGAATAGTCGAACTCGCACGCCTGCCCGATGACGATGGGCCCCGCGCCGATGATGAGGATCGACTTCAGGTCTGTACGTTTCGGCATGGCGCGAGCGTCTTCTCGTTGAACGGGTCGGGTTACGTGTGCGGCCGTTGGCCGGAGCCGCCCTGGTCGGGCAGACGGCCGGCTGCTTTTTGACCGGGATTGTGCGTCGCCGCAAGGCTCAGGCGCGATTAACCGACATCTCGCCGCGCCGGGGGCTGCCGTTAGCCCTATTGCGCCTTGGCGGGTGGCGGGTTGATCGCCAGGTCCTTGGGGTAGCTGTAGGCGGCCCGGAAAAACGGCCGGTCGGGCTTGCCGACGGGGGCGACTTCGTTGCGCATCGGCAGGCCCGTCTCGGGATCGACGTAAATCCGGCGGACCGGCACGCCCGCAACCGACTCGCCCGCGCGGGCCGGCTGCGTGCCCTGGAACAGCTTGAGTTTGCGCCCCTGCACCTCGGCGTCGGCCTCGCAGGTGTAGACGAGCGGGTCCTTGGCGGGAGCAACGACCGAGGTCTTGAGGTCGGCGACCAGTTCCTGGGCCAGCTCGGGGCTGACGGCCGCCCACTCCCCGCCGGCATTCGACCAGGCCTGATCACCAATCAAGATCAGCTCCTTCGGCTTGGCCTCGGAGATCACCTGGACGGTCTGGCGCATCTTGAACGGCAGTTCGTAGTCGACCGTCATCAGCACCACGCCGCGCTCGTCGACCATGTTGGCCGACATGCGGAACGACTTGCCCGCCCGCTGCTTCTCGAAGGCTGCAGCAACATCCGCGCTGCAGTCGGCTGCGGACGCGGCTGGTCCCACCACCGCAACCAACAGCGTGACCAGTCCGGCGGCCAGTGCGACGGCGAGCATCTTCGACCGCGACGTCATGGGGCTTACTCCTCGGGGCTCAAGACAACTTTTGCTATCGGTCACAGAGATATCGCGGGGCACGATCACCGCTCAGGGCAACTCGCCTCACTGAGGCTTCTTGTGCTTGTCCATGGCCTTGCGCATCTCCTCGCAAGGGTCCGGGCGGGTCAACCTGGGCGTGAACACGACATAGTCGGCAGCCGACTTGCCGTCGGGATCGCGCGGCACGTAGCTTGCGGCATCCTCCCGCCCCGGCTCGATCTCGACATGGGCGACGACCATGATGGCGTCTGCCGGCACGCCGCGCCGGACGAGGTAGAGCGGCACGCCCCGGTCGCGGCGGACGTGGCCGTTGCCGGCGATCAGAATGCCGCCTTTGCTTTCGGAAACCGACAGCAAAGCGTCCGCCATGGTCGCATCGCGGAACCGCTGAACGCCGCTCATCGCCGGAAACGCCCGCTCCGGGATCAGTCCGCAATGGCTGTCGGCGATCTCCGCGTTCAGCGCTGCGGCCGGACCCGGGGCAAGCTCCTCGGCCAGCGCCAGTCGGGCGACTTCGCCTGAGCCCACCGCCTGGAACCCGCCGGCAGACACTTTACGGGTCAGGTCCCGCGAGGCGGTGGCCGGGATCACCACGATCTGCTCGTGCAGCGCCTGTTCGATGATCGGCTGATAGATGGCGTAGTCCGGCCAGCCGGATTTCCCCCAGTCGACCAGCCGTCCGAAGGCCTTGGCGCCGGGCGGACGCGGCACTTCGACGTTGCGGCCGTAGAACTTGTCCAGCCCCGCCTGCTGATCGACGCTCAGCATCTCCATGGCGATCACCTCGACCTGCGGCGCGCCTTCGACGATGCGCGCGCCGCGAAGTTTGGAGATCGTGCGGATGCCCCACGCCTGCCACAGGTGGTGATCGGGGTTGTCGTGCACCTCACCCAGCAGCGCGAAGCGAGCGAGCGCCAGATCGCGGCCCATGACTTGCGCCTCGACGAGGCCGCCCGTCCGCGCCGACCAGATTTTGCCCGCCAACACGTGATCTCGGCCCTGATCGGCCACCCAGGTCAAGGGCAGAGCCGGCACGGATCGGTTGTCGGCGAGGCTCGGCGCCGGAGCCAGCACAGCTGCGAGGAGGCCGCAGAGACAAACGGCACTCACCGTCACATCCCAGCGTGCGCGACCCATCAGCGACTTGCCCGGGCGGCGCGGTGCTCTCGCATCAGCCCGACGAAGCGGTCGAACAGATAGTGGCTGTCCTGCGGGCCGGGCGAGGCCTCTGGGTGGTATTGCACCGAGAACACCGGACGGCCGGCCAGCGCAATGCCGCAGTTGGTTCCGTCGAACAGCGACACATGGGTCTCCTCCACACCGGCCGGCAGGCTGGCGCGATCGACGGTGAAGCCGTGATTCATAGAGGTGATCTCGACCTTGCCGGTGGTGTGGTCCTTGACCGGATGGTTGGCGCCGTGGTGGCCCTGCGCCATCTTGTGCGTCTTGGCACCCAGCGCACGCGCCAGCATCTGATGACCGAGGCAGATGCCGAACGTCGGCAGCCCAGTCTCCAGCAGTTGCCGGATCACCGGAACCGCGTAGACGCCGGTCGCTGCTGGATCGCCCGGGCCGTTCGACAGGAACACGCCGTCGGGCTTGCGCGCCATCACGTCCTCGGCCGTCGCGCTGGCAGGCAGCACGGTGACCTTGCAACCGGCCGAGGCGAGGCAGCGCAGGATGTTGCGCTTCAGGCCATAGTCGATGGCGACGACGTGCAGCTCCGGGTTTTCCTGGCGGCGGTAGCCCACGCCGTGCGCCCAGCGCATTTCATCCCAGGTATAGGACTGCCCGGCGGTCACGTCGGGAACGAGGTCGAGCCCCTCTAGGCCCGGCCAGCGTGCAGCTTCCGCCTTCAGTGCGGGAAGATCGAAGCGGCCGTCGGGCGCATGCGCG
>JBGSQO010000643.1:0-2330 GCA_041738055.1 Filomicrobium sp. | reverse complement strand
GTGCCGAGGGGGGCGACGGCCTCCTCGAAGCCCGCCTGCACCAGCGAGATCACGTCCATGTAGCCCTCGACGACGAGGACGCGGGACTTGTCGTGGGCCGCCTTGCGGGCGCCGCTCGCGTTGAACAGCAGCGCGCCCTTGTGGAACAGCGGGGTCTCCGGCGAGTTCAGGTACTTGGCCGGCTGGTCCTTCTCCAGGGCGCGGCCTCCGAAGGCAATGGTGCGGCCCTTCAGGTCGGTAATGGGAAACATCACGCGGTGGCGAAAGCGGTCGTAGGGCTCGCGGATGTCCTCGCCGGAAATCAGCATGCCCGAGAGCGCCATCTCGGCGTCGGAGAAACCGCGCCCCGAAAGATGGGCCTTGAGCGCAGTACGGGAAGCTGGCGCATAGCCCAGGCCGAAGCGGTCGATGGTTTCGCGCGTCAGGCCGCGGCGCTTGAGATAGTCGAGACCTTCGCGGCCACGGGAGGAGAACAGCTCGGAGATGAAGAACGCGCGGCTGGCGGCCACCACCTCGATCAGCCGGTCGCGACGGTCGGTGGCCTCGGCCTCGCCGGCGGTTGGTTTCGGCATCTGGACGCCAGCCTCGCCGGCCAGACGCTCGACGGATTCGGGGAAGGATAGCCCTTCGGTCTTCATCAGGAAGGTGAAGATGTCGCCATGCTCGCCGGATGCGAAGCAGTGGTAGAAGCCCTTGTGGTCATTGACGAAAAACGACGGCGATTTTTCCGTCTTGAAGGGCGAGAGCCCCGCGAACTCGCGACCCTTGCGCTTCAAGGCCACCTTGCGACCGACCACCTGACTGACGGGCAGTCGGGCGCGGATTTCGTCGAGCAGGTGGGGTGGGAAGCGCATGCTGGTCCCGGTGTTGGATCGGCTGGGCAGGTGGCCAGTTGGCCAGTGGGGAAGACGACAAGTGGGGAGGTGGCCAGATGGGGCGGGAGCACACGCCCCGCTCTGCGTCTAGGGCTGCCCCTCACCCTGACCCTCTCCCCGTGAAGGACGGAGAGAGGGGGACCAACTGGCCAGCCGACCAAGGGCCAACTGGCCATCTGGCCGCCTGTCCATCTCCCCATTGGCCCCTACTTCAACGCCTCTTTCACCATGGCGCTGGCCTTGCCGAAGTCCATCTGGCCGGTATAGCGCTCTTTCAGGACGGCCATGGTGCGGCCCATGTCCTTGAGGCCGGCGCAGCCCGTCTCGGCCATCACCGTCTTGACGGCCGCCCGCATCTCGTCCTCGGTCATCTGCTGGGGGAGGAACTCCTCGATGATCTTGACCTCCTCCTCCTCGGCGACGGCGAGGTCCTCGCGGTTGCCCTGGCGGTAGGTGGTGGCCGACTCGCGGCGCTGCTTGATCATCTTCTGCAACAGGGCGAGGATGTCCTGGTCGGAGACCTTGTCCTTGCCGGTCGCTTCGCCGCTCTCGTCGGCGCGGGCGGCAATGTCGCGGTCCTTGATCGCCGCGTTGACGAGCCGCAGCGTCGAAAGGCGCTTTTTCTCGCCCGCCTTCATGGCGTCCTTGACGGCCTGATTCAATCGCTCGCGCATCCTGACCTCCTGGAGCTCAACCCGGTGGCGACGACCCGACGCGGACCGGCAAAGGCAAACCGATCGTCGAGGCCGGCCAAACCCAGGGCGACTCGCTGGTTCCGAGCCTGGGAAGCGCCCATGTAGTCGCCGGGGCGCCTGCCGGCAAGACCAAATGCCCTCTTGTGAACGGTGTCGACGGTCGGCGGGCCGGTCTGCATTGACCCAGGCGCAGGCATCCCATAAGGTCCGGCCGCGCCGATGTTTGGGCGGATTTTCAACGAGAGCGCGAGAGGCTGCAAGGGAAGTCGGACGAGACGCTTCCCGGCTATGTCGCGCGGTGCGGAGCTAGCCAGTTGAACACGAGCACAACCGGGGCCACCGAGTCCCGGACGCCTGAGCCCTGGACCGACGAGCCGCAGACGGCTCGCCTGATTCTTGCCGACGGAACGGTGATCGCCGGGACCGGCGTCGGGGCTGTCGGCCATGCGGTCGGCGAGGTCTGCTTCAACACGGCCATGACGGGCTATCAGGAGATCCTGACCGATCCCTCCTATGCCGGGCAGATCATCACCTTCACGTTCCCCCATATCGGCAATGTCGGCGTCAACGACGAGGACACCGAGACCTCCAATCTCGCCGCCCGCTCGGGCGTGCGCGGCTGCGTGCTGCGCGCCGGGATCAGCGAGCCGTCGAATTATCGCGCATCGAGCCGCTTGGATGCCTGGCTCAAGAGCCGCGGCATCATCGGCATCGCCGGCATCGACACCCGCGCCCTGACGGCGCTGATCCGGCAGCAGGG
>JBGSQO010000613.1:0-2297 GCA_041738055.1 Filomicrobium sp. | reverse complement strand
GACATCCTGCCGACCGGCCGCAACATCCACGGCTTCGACCCCTTCCGCATGCCGAGCGCCTTCGCCCTCGTCGACGGCAAGGCCCAGGCCGAGCGGCTGCTGGCCCGGCATCTGGCCGACGGCAACCCGATGCCGCAGACCATCGCCATCGTGCTGTGGGGAACCGACAACCTGAAGTCGGAGGGCGGCCCGATCGGGCAGGCCCTGGCGCTGATGGGCGCGGCTCCGCGCTTCGACAGCTACGGCCGCCTGTGTGGCGCCCGCCTGATCCCGCTCGCTGAATTGGGCCGTCCGCGCATCGACGTGGTCGTGACACTGTCCGGCATCTTCCGCGACCTGCTCCCCTTGCAGACCCGCATGCTGGCTGAGGCCGCCTATCTCGCCGCCACCGCCGACGAGCCGCTCGCCCAGAACTTCATCCGCGCGCACGCCCTGGAGCAGGCCGAGCGCCACGGCACCGACATCGAGACGGCGGCTCTGCGCGTGTTCTCCAATGCCGACGGCGCCTACGGCTCCAACGTCAACATGATGATCGAGAGCGGCTGCTGGCAGGACGAAGACGAACTCGCTGACACCTACACCCGCCGCAAGGGCTTCGCCTACCAGCGCTCGGGCGCCGTCGTGCAGAAGCCGGAGCTGCTCGAAAGCGTGCTGTCGGGGGTCTCGCTCGCCTACCAGAACCTCGAGTCGGTCGAACTCGGCATCACGACCATCGACCACTACTTCGACACCCTCGGCGGCATCGCCCGCGCGGTCAGGAAGTCGGGGGGCACGGCGGTCCCCGTCTACATCGGCGACCAGACCCGCGGCGCCGGCACCGTCCGCACCCTGTCCGAGCAGATCGCGCTGGAGACCCGCACGCGCACCCTGAACCCCAAGTGGTACGAGGGAATGATGAAGCACGGCTACGAGGGCGTGCGCCAGATCGAGGCCTCCGTCACCAACACGGTCGGCTGGTCGGCGACGACCGGCCAGGTGGCACCCTGGGTCTATCAGCAGATCACCGAGACCTACGTGCTCGACCCCGAGATGAGGAAACGGCTCGCCGCCCTCAACCCGACCGCCTCGGCGCGGGTCGCCAACCGCCTGATCGAGGCGCACGAGCGGAATTTCTGGACACCGGATGCAGCAATGTTGTCGGCGCTTCGCGCGGCCGGCGAGGAGCTCGAGGATCGTCTCGAGGGGATCGGCGTGGAGGCCGCAGCATGACCATAATGTTGAAATCGGGCTGCGGGACGTGCACGCAGGATCTCGCCCTCGACGGCGACGGAAGCGTCCAGGTCCATCAGGACCCTACGCTCAAGATCGGCACCGCCAAGGTGTTCGCCATCTACGGCAAGGGCGGCATCGGCAAATCGACGACGTCGTCGAACCTGTCGGCCGCCTTCTCCAAGCTCGGCAAGCGCGTCTTGCAGATCGGCTGCGATCCCAAGCACGACTCGACCTTCACGCTGACCAAGCGCCTCGTGCCGACGGTCATCGACATCCTGGAAGGCGTCGACTTCCACTCCGAGGAGCTGCGCCCGGACGACTTCGTGTTCGAGGGCTACGGCGGCGTCATGTGCGTGGAGGCAGGCGGTCCGCCGGCCGGCACCGGCTGCGGTGGCTATGTCGTCGGCCAGACCGTCAAACTCCTGAAGGAGCACCACCTGCTCGAGGATACCGACGTCGTCATCTTCGACGTCCTCGGCGACGTCGTCTGCGGTGGTTTCGCGGCCCCGCTCCAGCATGCCAGCCGCGCGCTCATTGTCACGGCCAATGACTTCGACTCGATCTTCGCCATGAACCGCATCGTGGCCGCCATCGGCGCCAAGTCGAAGAACTACGAGGTCCGCCTCGGCGGCGTCATCGCCAACCGCAGCGCCAAGACCGACGAGATCGACCGCTTCAATGCCGCGATCGGCCTGAAGACGCTGGCCCGCTTCCCCGACCTCGATGCCATCCGCCGCTCGCGCCTCAAGAAGGCGGTGATCTTCGAGATGGACCCGACGCCCGAAGTGGTCGCGGTGCAGGAGGAGTACCTGCGGCTCGCAGCGTCTCTGTGGGCGGGTGCCGATCCGCTCCCGGCCAACGCCATGAAGGACCGCGAGATCTTCGACTTCCTCGGCTTCGAGTGAGCATCACGTGAGGACTGGCCCCATGCCGACCACGACCTATCAGCAGCGCCGCACTCGCATCGAGACCTACTTCGACGACACCGCCGTCGAGGCCTGGAAGCGGCTGACGTCGACCGAGCCCGTCTCCGGCATTCGCGCCACCGTCCGGGCCGGCCGCGACCGCATGCGGGCCCTCCTGCT
>JBGSQO010000594.1:0-10258 GCA_041738055.1 Filomicrobium sp. | reverse complement strand
CGCTGGCGCGGCGCGCTGCTGCCCAACTCCGCGCGCATCGTCATCGAGGTGCGCGAGCCGGGCAAGCGCCCGGTCAGCGCGGTGGCCGACCACGACGAGATCCGCGACGTCGAAAAGGTGGAGATCGAGCAGGCCCGCCATGTCGAGCTTCTGATGATGTTCGACCCCGGCCACGATCTCGATGAGCGGGTGCTGGCCGAGCAGTTCAGGTATTGAGGGGCAGGCGGCAGGGCGACGACACGCGCTAAGATGATGATCAGAGCGATCACAAAGTGAAGACGGGGGGCTCGTTTGTTGGCCAACACCGGGCAAGCCCGTTTGGACGGCCCCCTCGACCCAGGCCCTAAGGCCTTGGAACCATCACAGGGAGTTTGGGGCGCGACCGTCGCCCAGAAGAAGGCAAACGGGGGTGATCCCCCGCGCGGGGTCCGGGGCGGCGTAAGCCCCGGGTTCATTTCACACCACCCAATTCAGATCATTTGGGCGCGTATGGATGATCTACCCCTCCCCGCCATCCGCCCGCGGCGGCACCTGCGCCGGTGCGCGCGTCGACGCACCCGCATCGCCACGAACCAAACCACTGTCGCGGAAGCGGTTGGTGATCGGATAGCGGCGGTCGCGGCCGAAGTTGCGGGCGGAGATCTTGACGCCGGGGGCCGCCTGTCGGCGCTTGTATTCGGACACATACAGCAGCCGTTCGATCCGCGTGACGGTTGCCGCTTCGAAGCCCTCCGCCACGATGTCGGCAACGGAGGCTTCCGCTTCCACCAGCCGCATCAGAATGGCATCGAGGATGTCATAGGGCGGCAGACTGTCCTGGTCGGTCTGGTTCTCGCGCAACTCCGCCGTCGGCGCCTTCTCAATAATGGTGTCCGGGATCACGATGCCGGCCGGCCCCTTGGCCCACGCCGGACGATGGGTATTGCGCCAGCGGGCCAGCCGATAGACCTCCGTCTTGTAGAGGTCCTTGATCGGGTTGAAGCCGCCGTTCATGTCGCCGTAGAGCGTCGCATAGCCGACCGACATCTCCGACTTGTTGCCCGTCGTCAGCACCATGCCGCCGAGCTTGTTGGAAATCGCCATCAGCGTCGTGCCACGGATGCGGCTTTGCAGGTTCTCCTCGGTCAGATCCGGGCCAAGACCGGCAAACAGCGGGGCGAGCCCCTGCTCCATGGCCTCGACAGCGGGCGCAATCGGCAGGATGTCGTAGCGGATGCCGAGCGCCTCTGCGCAGGCTTTCGCGTCGGTGAGACTCGCCTCCGAGGTATAGCGGTAGGGCAGCATGACGGTGTGCACGCGCTTCGGCCCCAGGGCGTCGGCGGCGAGCGCGGCGACCAGCGCCGAGTCGATGCCGCCCGACAGGCCGAGCACGACCGAGGGAAAGCCGTTCTTGTCGACGTAATCCCTGAGACCTAGCATGCAGGCCTGATAGGCGACAGCTTCCGGGCTCTCCTCCGGCACGCAGGGACCCGCCGCACAGACCCAGCCGTCCGGACCCTTCTCCCATTCGGTGACGAGCACGCCGTCGCGCCACGCCGGCATCTGGACGGCGAGCGAGCGATCGGCATTCAGGACGAACGAGGCGCCATCGAAGACGAGTTCATCCTGGCCGCCGACTTGATTGACGTAGGCGAGCGGCAGGCCGGTCTCGGTCACACGCGCGACGACGATGTTGAGGCGCACGTCCGGCTTCTTCCAGTCGAACGGCGAGCCGTTGGGCACGAGCAGCATCTCCGCCCCGCATTCGGCCAGGCATTCGGTGACCTCGTCCTTCCAGATGTCCTCGCAGATCGGCACGCCGATCCTGACGCCACGGAAGTTGATCGGTCCCGGCAGGGGGCCAGCCGCGAACACGCGCTTTTCGTCGAACACGCCGTAGTTTGGCAGGTCGACCTTGAAGCGGACGGCGGCAATCTCGCCCTTGTCGATCAGCACGACGGCGTTGTATGCGCGGCCCTCCTCCTCCCAGACCGTGCCGACCAGCACGCCGGGGCCATCCGGTTCGAGGCGGGCGACGAGGTCGTCCACGGCCTGACGGCAGGCCGCACGGAAGGCGGGCTTCAGGACGAGGTCCTCGGGCGGGTAGCCGCACAGGAACAACTCGGGCAGGACGAGCAAGTCGGCGTCGAACGCACGCGCGGCCGCATAGGCCTTGACGGCCCGCGTGACGTTGCCGGCGATGTCGCCGACCGTCGCGTTCATCTGGCCGAGGGCGATTTTCAGGTGGGTGGGCGCTGTGGTCATGGCGCCGACAATAGGGGCAGGGTCCGGGCTTGGGCAACTGCCAGATGGGGGCAACTCCGGGGCGGGCACGAGCCTACCCCGAAATTCGCTTGCCGGACGTCAGATAACGTCGCTGGCATCGATGTTGACGCCCAGAATCAACACACGGTTCAGCGTCGTAATGCCGAAATCGATCGCCGAGCCGGTCGCGTTCTGGCCATTGAAGGTGAAGTTGACGTTGTTAAAAATCTGAAAGTTGCCGACGGCGTCGATCTTGTCCGCACCGCGCGCAAAGTCTGTGATGATGTCGAAAGTCCCGAACACGAACGGCGAGGACTGGTCGTCGAACACGAACCGATCGAAGCCTGCTCCGCCTGTGAGAACGTCGGCGTTGCTGCCACCGTAGATGACGTCATTTCTGTCGTCGCCATCGATCGTATCAAAACCGGAGCCGCCATTTATGTTGTCTTGGCCCGAGCCACCTTGAATATTGTCGTTGCCCGTGTCGCCGAACATCCGGTCGTTGCCGTTCTCGCCGCGCATGGTGTCGTTGTTGTTGCCGCCGCGCATAACGTCGTTGCCGGTGCCGCCGAACATCCGGTCGTTGCCGTTGTCGCCATAGAGTACGTCGTTGTTGGCGTCGCCGAACAGCTGATCAACGCCCGTGCCGCCGCGCAGATAATCGTTCTGGCCGCCGCCGCGAACCGTGTCATTGCCGGTATCGCCGAAAAGGCGGTCGATACCGCTGTCGCCGTTGATCGAATCGTTGCCCGTGCCGCCCTTGACGGTGTCGTTGCCCGAGCCGGCGCGAACGTTGTCGTTGCCGGTGCCCGCGTCGATGAAATCGTTGCCGCCCAGGCCGTTCAGGATGTCGGCGTTGCCGAGCCCGAACAGGCTGTCTCTGAGTGCGGTGCCGTTGAGGAGATCACTGCGTGAGGTGCCGCGGAATACTGCCATGATCAACTACTCCAGGAGCCAGATGGAGGCCATGCCCATAGGCGAACGATCCCGCGCCAATGCCGCCGCACCCGTCGCCGGTCATGCTCGATACGCGCAAGATCATTCGGTTGATTGCAGTCTACATTTTGAATTCGGAGGCGACAAGAAATTCCAGAAGCGTAGTGAATTCATCAAAGCACGTATCAATTCGATACAAGAAAAATGGAACAACGAATATTGCAATACAACCACTCGCGAGCGCCGCAGACAATCATCGTGATTAAAGCCTCCGAACGGCCGGCGAACTGAATCTCACCGGCCGCTGGGGCGATATCCTCACCCGTTCGCCACCGACGCCAGAGGGGCGGCCTCGCGGTCCTGCTTCATGCGCTCGGCCACCAGGAAAGCCAACTCAAGCGCCTGATTGGCGTTGAGGCGGGGGTCGCAGTGGGTGTGGTAGCGGTCGGAGAGGTTGACCTCGGAGATCGCCGCCGTGCCGCCCGTGCATTCCGTCACGTTGTCGCCGGTCATCTCGACGTGGATGCCGCCGGCATAGGTACCCTCGGCCTTGTGCACGTCGAAGAACGCCTCGACCTCCTTCAGGATGCGGTCGAAGGGGCGCGTCTTGTAGCCGGTCGAGGCGCTGACCGTATTGCCGTGCATGGGGTCGCAGGCCCAGACGACCGTGCGGCCCTCGCGCTCGATGGCTCGGATCAGGCCCGGCAGATGCTTTTCCACCTTGTCGTAGCCGAAGCGGCAGATCAGCGTCAGGCGTCCCGGCTCGTCGTCGGGGTTCAGCAGGTCGACGAGACGGATCAGGCCGTCGGCATCGATGGTCGGGCCGCACTTGAGGCCGACCGGGTTCTTGATGCCGCGCATGTATTCGACATGGGCGTGTTCGGGTTGGCGCGTTCGGTCGCCGACCCACAGCATGTGGCCGGAGGTTGCGTACCACTCGCCCGACGTCGAATCGATGCGGGTCAGCGCCTCCTCGAAGCCCAGGAGCAGGGCCTCGTGGCTCATGAAGAAGTGGGTCTGGCGCAGCTGTGGCGTGTTCTCGCCCGTGATGCCGATCGCCCGCATGAACGCGAGGCTCTTGGAGATCTCGTCGGCCAGCGCGTGATAGCGCGCGCCCTGCGGGGTGTCCTTGGCAAAGCCCAGCTCCCACTGCATCACCCGCTCGAGGTCGGCAAAACCGCCCTGCACGAACGCGCGGATCAGGTTTGCCGTCGCCGCCGACTGCCGGTAGCCCTGCAGCTGGCGCTGCGGATCGGGAATGCGGGCCTGCGGCGTGAACTCGGGGCCGTTGATGATGTCGCCGCGATAGCTTGGCAGTTCGACATCGCCCTTCTTCTCCATGGGCGCGGACCGCGGCTTGGCGAACTGCCCGGCGATGCGGCCGACCTTCACGACCGGGGTCTGTCCGGCATAGGTCAGCACCACGGCCATCTGCAGGAAGGCGCGCAGGAAGTCGCGGATGTGGTCTGCCCCATGCTCGGCGAAGCTCTCGGCGCAGTCGCCGCCCTGCAGCAGGAAGCGCTTGCCGCTCGCAACATCGGCCAGCCGGCGTTTCAGCTCGCGCGCCTCACCCGCAAACAGCAGCGGCGGGAAGGTCTTGAGCTTGGCCTCCACCTCGGCGAGCGCGGTCTGGTCCGGGTAGTCCGGCACCTGGACGATCGGCATCTTGCGCCAGCTGTCGGGGGACCAGGGGGCGGGCATGGGGATCTCCTGCGAGTGTGTGCGCCGCAAAGGCCCGGAGCGTCGGCACCGTGCCTCGTGCGGTCTTTTCGATGTGCGGCTCGGTGCCGTCGGGAGCAAGTTATAGGCCATCGCTGCCGGCAGTGCCAGTATTGGGCCGACCGGCCGACTCCGAAGGCAAGATGCGGTGCTACTGGCGCAAGAGTTCGGCCTCGATGACGATGCGGATCTCGTCGGAGACGAGCGGGATGGTGCGGTTGATGCCCCACTCCGAGCGCAGGATCTGCGTGCGCGCCGAAAACCCCATCGCCTCGATGCCCTGGTAGACGGGATTGAGTTCGGCAAGCGGATGCGGCCCGGCAAAGTTCAGCGAAACCGACAGCATGGCCGGTTGGGTTGTGCCGTTGAGGGTCAGGTCGCCGGCGACGTTGGCGGTCGAGGGACCCGACATGGTCACCGACGTCGAGCGGAAGGTGATCTCGGGGTGGCGGTCGGCGTCCAGGAAGTCGGGCGTTTCCTTGAGCAGGCGGTCAAGAGCCGGCACCCCCGTCGTCAGGTCGGCGAGGCGCAGGGTGACCTCGAGGCGGCTCGCCTCCGGGTTGGCCGGATCGTAGTCGAGTTTGCCCTCGGCCTTGCGGATGACACCCGACTGCCGCGACAGGCCGAGATGATCCCAGGAGAAGCGGATCTCGGTGTGGTCGGGGTCGAAGGTGTAGGTCTCGGCGCGGACGGAGATCGTAGCCAGAGCAAAAGCCAGCGCGCCGACCGCGAGCCGCTTCGCGACCTGCCTGATACGCCGTTGCGCACTCTTCCGCATATCCATGCTCACAATCCCGCCGCCATGCCGCCGTCGACGGCGAGTTCCGCCCCCGTGACGAACGCGCTCTCGTCTGACGCAAAGAACAGCGCGGCATTGGCGACATCGCGTGGGGCACCAAACCGGCGCTGTGGCGTGCGCTCGATCAGCGCCTTGTTGAAACCGGGGTTTTTCAGCACGCGCTCGGTCAGAGCGGTCTCGATGAAGCCGGGCGCCAGGGCATTTACGCGGATGCCGTAGGGCGCATATTCGACGGCGAGCGCGCGGGTCAGGGCCGCCACCGCGCCCTTGGTGGCCGAGTAGCCGGCGAGTTGCCTCAGGCCGCGATGGCCCATGATGGAGGCGACGTTGATCAGCGAGCCGTTGCCGGAAGCCTTCAGCAGTGGGAAGCCGTCGCGCGCGATTCGCACCACGCCGTCGAGGTTGACCTCGCGGATTTTGACCCACTCCTCGTCGGTCAGGTGGCGGAAGTCGGCGCGGATGTTCAGGCCGGCGTTGTTGAGCAGCACATCGATGCGGCCGTGCGCGGCCTGTATGGTGCGAAATAGCGCCGTCACGTCCTGCCCGCGCGAGACGTCCACGGTGACGGCGGCCGCAGATTGTCCGCGCCCGGCAATGGCCAAGGCGACCTCGGCGGCCCCCTCGCCGTTGACGTCGGTGACGTAGACGAATGCGCCTTCCTCGGCGAACAGTTCGGCGGTTGCCCGCCCAATGCCGGCCGCCGCCCCGGTCACGACCGCAACCTTGCCGGCAAGTCTCTCTCTGCCCATTGCTTTCCCTCTATCCGGGTCGGGCAGAGGGATAGCCGGTTACGGCCGATGGTGCAATGCGGCAGGGCGGGGCGGTTTAGCCCTGGCGAGCGTTGGCGAGAAAGCCGCCCGCCTTGCGTGGCTTCGCTGCTTTGGCAGGCGCAGGCTTCTTGGGTGGTTTGGGCTTAGCCGTTGGGCTGGCCGCACCGGAAGCAAGGGCCCTGATGTGGAGCATCATGTCAGCACGTGACTTGCTGAGCACAGTCACGTTCTGCGGATCGACTTTACGCATGACCGCGATCAAATCCGCTTCGCTGCGCAGAGCGATCACACTCTCGAAGGTCGCGAGCGCGTCCGTCGCATCGAGGCTCTGGAGCGCCTTGAGTGAGACGCCCTTCACAAAGTGCTTCTCGAACCACTTATCCAGAACCGTGGTCAACTCGGTGCCGGCCTTGTCGGAGTTTGCGCTCAGACGAGCACAAGCCAGAGCTTTGTCCTTGATCTGCATGGCTAGCCTTCCTCATCTAGCGGGGAGCCTAAGAAGCGCCACAACTCGCGAGTCGCTGCAAGCGTGTGGTCGGCTCCATCACCCCATATACTGTTGAAACTATCAGTCCGTTCAATTTCCATGGCTTTTCGGAACGCGTTGGTCAGTGGGTATTCAGTTGCAAACAGGCGATAGGGGAAGTCAACGTCACCTTTGTACTTGTGAAGTTTTTCAATCCATCGACGCGTATTATTGTTGTTTGGGTTTGGTGGCTTCATGTTGACGAGCACGAACGACTTCTCGCCGATGCCGGGTAACTTCATGATCTTTGTAATATAAATCCCATAGGTGTGCATGCCCTCCGCGCTCAGACGATTTGGCACGGTAGGAATCACAAGCAGGTCCGACAGCTGGATTGCACACTCCGCAAGGAGAGAGAGCCCAGGCGGCGTGTCGAGCACAACCAAATCATAGTAGCCTGACAGTTCTTCCAAAAGCGACTTCAACCAAGCCGACAAATCGTTGCGCAGAATGGCAGCCGGCACCCCCTTGGATAGCAAACCACGTTCAAAGTTTGCCAAAGTGAGCTTGCCAGACAGTAAGTCCAAATGGTCCGTCACTCTGTGAACCATACTCATTGCTGAGGGCCGCTCGCCTCGGTGCCGGGCCTCCAAGTAGTGCTGGATCGACTTGCCTTGATGCCACGGCTCCGCACCGTCGAGATCGCCGACAAGCGTCGTACTCGCATTCTGCTGCAAATCGATATCAATCACGATGACGCGCAGCCGGCCTTTGCCCAGGTAGGCCGTCCCCTCGGCGAGCGAGAGAGCAACCGTGGACTTACCCACACCACCCTTCATGTTGGCGCAGGCGACGATCTTGGCTGTCATGGCTTCACCCACCTTCTGAGCGCGAGCTTGTTGACGGGCAGAAACCGGTCCTCGATGAAGCCATCGATCTTGGCAGGGGAAGCCACATTCCGCCGAGCCTGCAGCAGGGTCGAATACGTGCGAGCGTCGCGCGGATCGGCTATCCGCATTACGCCCACACCATGCCGTTGCGCTTGCTCAAGCATTGCCGGCAATGCTCCCGTCTCTCTGGCATCTTCAGGCAAGAACACGACGAGATATGCGAAATTCGCCGCCGAGCTGTGTGACAGCGCCTCATGGACGGCCAGCATGTTGCAGCCACTGGGCATTTTCAACTCGAACGTGAAGACATCGAGGATCGGGACCGCTTGGTATCGATACCTCGTGACGCACGCCATGCTCACATCGGGTCGCGTCCAGCGCCCGGCGCCAGCGCTTATTCTGGCCGTGTTTTCAACGATGAGGCTCAGACTGGCGGGAGGTGGGTCGTAAAAGCCGTAGGCGTGCAACCAAAGATACCTCTCGAGCCAAGGCTCCAGGTCGCGCTCGCATTGGATGGGCCAAGACGGTTCGCGGGTCAGACCTTTTCGCGCACGACCCACCTGCCGTTCATCAGGCAGCCAGTCGACCAGACGTTCGGCACCCAGCGCAAAAATAAGTTCCGCCACAGTGTCGACAGCGATGTCTTGGCCGGTCTTCTCCGAGAGCGCTGCCCGGACGGCTTCGAAGCCGACAAACTCGCCGTCCACTGGAAGAAACTCGTACAATAATTGGCGCACGCCCCAACTCCCAATTCGTGAGCGTTAATCATACATGACGAACACGAACTGTAGTCAACTATTGATCGCAGCGTGGCATGCGGGTCGCCACGGCAAAGGCATTCAGGCTTAGCCTGCGCGGGGTCCGGGGGCGCGCAGCCCCCGCACTTCACGTCTTTACCCCAGCATCCACACGATCGTGGCCATGTAGGCGACGTTGAGGGCCGTGACGGCGCTGAGAACGGCAACGAGAGCTCGGGAGCTCATGGGACACCTCCGCTTTGGTGACTTTGGAAGCGGAGGCAAGTAGGCCGAAACGGCAACGAGATCGTGGCAAAAGCCCCCTTATCCACAGCTTGGCTGCGTTGCAGCAAACGCAGGGCTCGCGGGGAATGACGCTGGCTTCAGGCGGTCGCGCCCATGGTCCCCTGCAGTGTCGCCGACTTGGTGCGCATGGTCACGAGTTCTTCGGCCGCCGAGGGGTGCAGCGCCATGGTGGCGTCGAAGTCGGCCTTGGTCGCGCCCATCCGCATGGCGATGGCCGCCATCTGCACGATTTCGCCGGCATCGGGGCCGAGAATGTGGCAGCCGACGACGCGGCCGCTGTCGCCATCGACCAGCAGCTTCATCATCGTGCGTTCGTTGCGGCCGGCCAGCGTCGCCCGCATGGGTCGGAACGTTGCCTTGTAGACGTCGAGTGTCCGGCAGCGCTCCAGCGCTTCGTGCTGGGCCAGCCCCACTGTGCCGATCTCGGGCGTGGAAAACACCGCCGTCGGGATCATGTGATGGTCAATCACGGTCGGCTTGTCCCCGAACTGGGTGTCGGCGAAGGCGTGGCCCTCGCGGATGGCGACGGGCGTCAGGTTGAAGCGGTCGCAGACATCGCCGACGGCGAAAATCGAGGGCACGCTGGAGCGGCTTTCTGCGTCGACGACGATGGCCCCGTTCCAGGCGCGCGCGACGCCGACGGCATCGAGGCCGAGGCCTTCGACGTTCGGGCTGCGCCCGATGGCCATCATGATCTCGTCGGCCTCCAGCGTGCTGCCGTCGCTGAGGTGGGCGAGGAGGCCGCTCGCCGCCTTCTCGATGCGGTTGAACACGCGGCCCATGACCAGGCGGATACCCCGGTTGTGCAAGGCTTCGGTCAGGCCATCGCGCAGGTCCTCGTCGAAGCCGCGCAGGATCTTGTCGCCGCGGTAGATCAGCGTGGTGTCGACGCCGAGACCCGAAAAGATGCCGGCGAACTCGACCGCGATATAGCCACCGCCGGCAATGACGATGCGGTCGGGCAGGCGCTTCAAGTCGAACGCCTCGTTGGAGCTGATGGTCAATTCGCGGCCGGGCAGTTTCGGGTCGGTGTTGGGCCGCCCACCGGTGGCGATGAGGATCTTGCCCGCAGTCAGGCGCTGGCCCGAGCCGGTCAACGCGACGGTGTGGGGATCGACGATGACGGCGCGATCTTCAAACAGCCGTACGCCGGCATTCTCCAGGCCCTTGCGGTACAGGCCCTCAAGGCGGGCGATCTCGCGGTCCTTGGCGGCGATCAGCGCCGGCCAGTCGAAGCGCGGCTCCTCCTCCAGCGTCCAGCCGAAGCCGCTCGCGTCGGCGAAATCATCGGCAAAGCGCGAGGCATACACGAGCAGCTTCTTGGGCACGCAGCCCCGGATGACGCAGGTCCCGCCGTAGCGGAATTCCTCGGCGATGCCGACGCGGGCGCC
>JBGSQO010000558.1:0-1699 GCA_041738055.1 Filomicrobium sp. | reverse complement strand
TCGCCGGGCCGCTCGGGCAACGTCTCCTGCCGCTGGGGCGAGGGCATGCTGATCACGCCGTCCGGCATGGCCTACGACATCATCACGCCTGACGACATCGTGTTCGTGGACGCGACGGGCCAAACGCCGGCGAACGCACGCAAGCCGTCGAGCGAGTGGCGCTTTCATCTGGCCGCCTACGGCGCCCGGCCCGACCGGCATGCCGTGGTGCACACGCACTCCCTGCACGCGACCGTTCTGGCCTGCGCGCATCGCAAAATCCCTGCGTTCCACTACATGGTGGCAGTGGCTGGTGGCACCGACATTCCGCTCGTGCCGTATGCGACGTTCGGCACCGAGGAGTTGTCGCAGTATGTCGCCGAGGGTCTGGCGGACCGCGATGCCTGCCTGATGGCCAACCACGGCCAGATCGCCATCGGCGCAACGCTGGCCCAGGCGCTGGAACTCTCCGCCGAGGTCGAGGTGCTGGCCGAGCAGTACTCCAAGGTGCTGACCCTGGGTAAGCCCAACATCCTCGGCAAGCGCGAGATGGCCGACGTGCTGGAGCGGTTTGCCGCCTATGGCCAGAAGGCTCAGGACGCGGACGGGAAATAGCCGTCGAGCCAGGACGCAGCCGCGTCTCAAGTCCGCAGGCGCAGAGCCGTCGATGTGCGTTCGATAGGAGCTTTTTGCGTCAACGGCTGGTGGGGGACTTCTCGCCTTCCGGCGAGAGCGCGATGCCCGTGAAGACGAGGCCGAGGAACAGCGCGATCGTGCCGCCGAGCAGCATGAGGTGACCGAGGTCGGGAGCGTAGCCGAAGACCGGCGCAAGCGTCGCAAGGAGGCCCGTCCAGAACAGGGCCGGAAGCACGGACACGATGAACAAGCCGACGAGCGCATGCGCGAGGGCCTCGCGACGGGCGGCGCGGCTCTCTGGCGGCTTGGCGATCTCGATGGCCATCGTTTCCATCATTCAATCCTTGTTCCGGGGCCGGTGTCTTGATCAGTAACGGGGCTCGCAGACAGCGTGCCGCCAGGGTTACAACGCAACGCGCAACCGATTATTCCAATGCCTGCCGCCGCCCGGCCTGAAGATGAGGCCCTGTCCCTGGCCGACGCGAAACAGTCTCGCCGCAACAGAGTTAGATGAACATTAATGCCGGAACCGGCATTCGAGGCAAATCACGTACGCCGTTTATGAACATTTAACGACTGGCCTGTGGCAGGGCAGACTCGAGGCGCATACTCAGGCCGATCGTGGTCTCAAGGCGAGGAGGTGGGATGACGGACAGCAGCAGCCGCTACGACGTCGCCATCATCGGAGGCGGCCACAACGGGTTGACGACTGCCGCCTATCTGGCGCGCGCGGGGCTGACGGTCGTGGTCCTCGAAGCCCGCGCGGTGGTCGGCGGCTGTGCGGTGACCGAGGAGTTCCATCCCGGCTTCCGCAACTCGCTCGCCGCCTACACCGTGAGCCTGTTGTCGCCGCAGGTGATCGCCGACCTCGAGCTTGCCCGCCACGGCCTGCGGATCATCGAGCGGCCGGTTGCCAATTTCTGGCCGATAGACGCCGCCCAGTGGCTCGTCATGCCGTATGGGCTGAAAGCCCGGCAGGCCGCCATCGCAGGCGTCTCGCCGGCCGATGCCGACCGCCTGCCGGCCTATGATGCCGCCCTGGAGCGAGCCGCCGCGCTGCTCCGCGACCTCACGACGCGCGCGC
>JBGSQO010000508.1:0-11907 GCA_041738055.1 Filomicrobium sp. | reverse complement strand
GGCGACGACGACCGGCCGCCGCGGCAGGCTCGCCGACAGCCGCTCGCCGTGGGCCTCGAGAAGACGGATCAAGCCGGCGCCGACCGTACCGAGGCCGGCAACGCCGAGTTTCAGTGGCTGTGTCATGCTGTCGAACTCGCTGCGCAGGTGGCTCCCCGAGCGTGAGCCACACCGCCTCAAGGATGGATCAGGGGGCGTCAGGAGGCGATGAGGTTGTGCATCGTTTCCGGGGCCTGGGAAAAGAACTTCTTGAGGTTGCGGGCGGCCTGACGAATGCGGTGCTCGTTCTCCACGAGCGCGATCCGCACGTAGCCTTCGCCATACTCGCCGAAGCCGACGCCGGGCGAGACGGCGACGTCCGCCTTCTCGATCAGGAGCTTGGAGAATTCCACCGAGCCCAGCTTGCGGAACGGCTCAGGGATCGGCGCCCAGCAGAACATGGTGGCCGGCGGCGGTGGCACGTCCCAGCCTGCGCGCGCAAAGCCTTCGACCAGCGTATCGCGGCGCTTGCGGTAGGTCTCGCGGATCTCCTCGACGCAGTCCTGCGGGCCATTCAGTGCCGCCGCGGCCGCGACCTGGATCGGCGTGAACGCGCCGTAGTCCAGATACGATTTCACCCGGGCCAGCGCGCCGATCAGCCGCTCGTTGCCGACGGCAAAGCCCATGCGCCAGCCCGGCATGTTGTAGGTCTTGCTGAGTGATGTGAACTCGACGGTGATGTCGATGGCGCCCGGCACCTGCAGCACGGACGGCGGCGGCTCGTTCTCGAAGTAGATCTCGGCGTAGGCGATGTCCGACAGGATGATGAGGTCGAGCTTCTTACAGAGGTGGACCGCCTCCTTGTAGAACTCGAGGTCGGCGACCATCGCGGTCGGGTTCGAGGGGAACGACAGGATGACGGCCAGCGGCTTGGGGATCGAATGCTTGTGCGCCCGCTCGATCATGCGCAGGAAGTCTTCGCCGTTGCCGGCCGGCAGGTGGCGGATGGCGGCGCCCGAGATGATGAAGCCGAACTCGTGTATGGGGTAGGTCGGGTTCGGACACAGGATCACGTCGCCGGGCGCGCTGATCGCCTGCGCCATGTTGGCAAAGCCTTCCTTCGACCCCAGAGTGGCGACGATCTGGGTCTCCGGATTGAGCTTCACGCCGAAGCGGCGCTCGTAGTAGGCGGCTTGCGCCCGGCGCAGGCCGGGGATGCCCTTGGAGGCCGAATAGCGGTGCGTGCGCGGCTTGGCGACCGTCTCGACCAGCTTGTCGACGATGTGCTGGGGGGTCGGCAGATCGGGATTGCCCATGCCCAGATCGATGATGTCCGCACCGCGCGCTCGGGCGCCTGCCTTCAGCCGGTTGACCTCGGCGAAGACGTAGGGCGGCAGGCGCTTGATGCGGTGGAAGTCCTCGATCACGGGCGTCACGTCTTTCTTTGGTTTCGGGTTTCTGCGGCTTCGCGCTACTGCAAGCTCGAGCGGCACGCGGCTGCGGAAGGGAATCACGACCGATCCGACGCGCGCACGCCTAGTTACGACCTTGCCGGCTTCTTCGTCCAGAGCCGGTTGCAGCTGCCTGCATCCTGAACGGCTGCGACCGAAGGGAGAGCGCCAGACTCAACGCCGCTTTTCGATGGTCTCCATGGCCTTCTTCTGGCTTTCACCGGCGGAGCGCTCAAGTTCTTTAATGGCCGCATCCTTCTGGCGCGAATTCATCAGGCCGTCGGGTAGGCTCGCCCGTTGTGGCAGAACCCCCACGCTTCCAGGACCGCAGCCGGCCAGTGCCAGGGCGGCGAGCAGAACCGGGACAGCGCACAACCGGACCAGCGCCCGCCGACGGACGGCAGGGGCCCCTTGCCTCGGCGGAGGGGGCGTTGACGGCAGGCAGGTGCTATAGCGGGCGCGGGCTCGCATGATCTCCCTCGTGGGACCAATCCTGGAACACGACGACGCCCTAAGTCCTAGCCGCGGCGGAATTGAGATGAGGATCGACCGAAGGTGCCGTTCGGAGACCATTGTCGGGTTGCCGCTTCTGGACTGCATTATTATGGTGACGGCAATTCGCAGGCAAGCCGCCGAGCCGCCAGAACGCGCCGGCCCGGCACACGTGTCTGTAGATCACTCTTCCGATCAGCGCCAGCGCGACACTGAGGACCATGCAAAAGCCATCGCCACCTCAAGACGGCCCCGCCGCGCCCTACCTCATCGAGGACCCGGAAGCCTTCGCCCGCAACATGCTCAAGTTGTTCGAGGAGGGCGGCCGGGCGATGAGCCAGATGCTCGACCGCGCCGACAACAAGATGTCGCCGTACTCGACCGCCTCCGAGTTCGCCGAGACGACCAAGACCCTCACGGAGCTGTATTCCATCTGGCTGAAGGACCCGGCCAAGTTCTCCGAAGGTCAGACTGAGCTGATGCGGTCTTATGCGGAGCTATGGAACAACGTCATGCTGCGCGTCATGGGCCAGGACGTGCGCCCCTACGCCGAGCCCGACGCCGGCGACAATCGCTTCAAGGATGCGGAGTGGATGACCAATCCCTACTTCGACTTCTGGAAGCAGGCCTACCTCGTCACCTCCCGCTGGGCCGACGAGATGATCGAACACACGACGTTCGAGGACGAGCGCCAGAAGCAGAAGATGGAGTACCACATCCGTCAGTTGTCGAGCGCGCTGTCACCATCGAACTTCCCGATGACCAACCCCGAGGTGGTGCGCGCAACATTCGCCTCCAACGCGGACAACCTCGTCAAGGGTATGACCAACCTCGTCGAGGACATGACCAAGTCCGGCGACCTGTTGAAGATCAGCCAGACGGATCTGGCCGCCTTCGAAGTCGGTAAGAACCTGGCCACGACCCCGGGCAAGGTCATCTTCCAGAACCGCATTTTCCAGCTGATCCAGTACGCTCCCACGACGGCTGAGGTGCACAAGACGCCGCTGCTCATCGTGCCGCCATGGATCAACAAGTTCTACGTGCTCGACCTGACACCGGCCAAGAGCTTCATCAAATACGCCGTCGACCAGGGCTTCACAGTGTTCGTCGTGTCCTGGGTCAACCCGGACGAGAGCCTCGCGGAGACCGGCTTCGAAGACTACATGATGGAAGGCGTGCTCGAGGCGATCAAGGCGGTCACGACGGAGACCGGCGAGGCGCATATCAACGCGCTCGGCTACTGCGTCGGCGGCACGCTGCTGGCGTCCACGCTGGCCTACAACGGCGCGCGCGGCGACGACACGGTGAAGTCGGTCACGTTCTTGACGACGCAGACCGATTTCACCAAGGCCGGCGACCTGTTGCTGTTCATCGACGACGCGCAGCTGCGCAGCCTTGAAGAAATGATGGCCGAGCGCGGCTTCCTCGACGGCTCGCGCATGGCCAACGTGTTCAACATGATGCGGCCGAAGGACCTGGTGTGGCCCTACATCGTCAACAACTACCTGCTCGGCAAGAAGCCGTTCCCGTTCGACCTCCTGTACTGGAACCAGGATTCGACGCGCATGCCGGCGGCCAACCACCGCTATTATCTGCGCGAGTTCTACCATGAGAACCGGCTCGCCAAGGGCGAGATGAAGCTCGGCGGCCAGCGGCTCGACCTCAAGAACATCGCGATTCCGGTGTTTTCACTGGCGACCAAGGACGACCATATCGCGCCGGCCAAGTCCGTGTTCATCGGCGCCCAGATGTTCGGTGGACCGGTCGAGTTGGTGCTGGCCGGCTCCGGCCATATCGCCGGCGTCGTCAACCCGCCCGACAAGATGAAGTACCAGTACTGGACGGCTCCGACGCCCAATGCCGACAGCCTGGAGTCCTGGGTCGCCGGCGCGAAGGAGAACCTCGGCTCGTGGTGGCCGTACTGGACGGATTGGATGCAGAAGCAGGCCGGCGAGATGGTGCCCGCGCGCCAGCCCGGTCAGGTGCTGGAGCCGATCGAGGACGCCCCCGGCAGCTACGTGAAGGTGAAGGGGTAGGCCAGACGGGCAGGCACTTGCGCCATTTTGTCCCTTGATCGCGCGGGGTCTCGTCGGCTCAAATCTCAGGCCCAATCTCTGGTATCGAGAGGAGAGGTCATGCCCATTTTTGCCTATCACTGCGAAGCCTGCGGCAAGGACTTCGAGACGCTGGTCCGCGCCGACGAGTCGGCAACCTGTCCGGCTTGCGAGAGTGCCGATGTCACCCGCCAGCTGTCGCTGATCGCGCGGCCGAATGCCGGCGGTCCGGACGGTGGCTCGGCCTATAGTGCGGCAGAGGCGCCCGCCTGCGCCGGTGGCGCCTGCGGATTTGGCGGCGGGTGCAGTTGAGACGAGCGAAGTGAAGTGCCGGGGGCTGCGCGCCCCCGGCCCCCCGCCCGGGGGATCACCCCGTTTACCTACTCCTGGGCGACGGGCGTGCCATGAACTCAGGGTCATGGTTCCAAGGCCTAAGGCCTTGGGTAGGGGGTCGAGGGGGCAGTCCAACACGGGCTTGCCCAGTGTTGGCCAATAAGCGAGCCCCTTCGTCTTCACTTGCCCGCTGAACCGATGCGCTCATTTCGAGCCAAACCCGCATCGGCGTCGCATGATCCTCATTCCAACCCGAGTTTCGCCTTCAGGATCTCGTTGACGGCCTGCGGATTGGCTTTGCCGCCGGAGGCCTTCATCACTTGGCCGACGAACCAGCCGATCATCGAGGGCTTGGCCTTCACCGCCTCGACCTTGTCGGGGTTGGCGGCGATCACGTCGTCGACGGCCTTTTCGATGGCGCCGGTATCGGTGACCTGACGCATGCCGCGGGCATCCACGATGGCGGCCGGGTCGCCGCCTTCCGCCCAGACGATCTCGAACAGGTCCTTGGCGATCTTGCCGGAGATATCGCCCTTACCGATCAGATCGACGATTCCCGCCATCTGAGCCGCTGAGACGGGGCTCGCGCCGATGTCCTGGCCATCCTTGTTCAAGCGACCGAACAACTCGTTGATGACCCAGTTGGCCGCCACCTTGCCGTCGCGGGCGGGATCGGTGAGTGCTGCGATCACCGCCTCGAAGTAGTCGGCCGAAGCCCGTTCGGCGACCAGAACGCCGGCATCGTAGGCCGACAGCCCGTAGGCGGCCATCACGCGGGCCTTCTTCTCGTCCGGCAATTCCGGCAGGCCCTTTTTCAGGTCCTCGACGAAAGCCGCGTCGAACTCCAAGGGCAGCAGGTCGGGGTCGGGGAAATAGCGGTAGTCGTGGGCTTCTTCCTTCGACCGCATGGCGCGGGTCTGGCCCGTCTTGGGGTCGAACAGCCGCGTCTCCTGATCGATCTTGCCGCCGTCCTCGATGATGTCGATCTGGCGGCGCGCTTCCGCCTCCACCGCCTGGCCAATGAAGCGGATCGAGTTGACGTTCTTGATCTCGCAGCGCGTGCCGAGCGCGCCCCCGGGCTTGCGCACGGAGACGTTGACGTCGGCGCGCAAGTTGCCCTTGTCCATGTCGCCGTCGCAGGTGCCCAGATACCGCAGGATGGTGCGCAACTTGGTCACGTAGGCCTGCGCCTCCTTGGCCGAGCGCAGGTCGGGCCGGGAGACGATCTCCATCAGCGCGACGCCGGAGCGGTTCAGGTCGACGTAGGAATACTCCGGGTGCTGGTCGTGGATCGACTTGCCGGCATCCTGCTCCAGGTGCAGCCGCTCGATGCCGACGCGCTTGATCCCCCCATCGATATCGATCTCGACCTCGCCCTCGCCGACGATCGGGTGCTTGTACTGGCTGATCTGGTAGCCCTGGGGCAAATCAGGGTAGAAGTAGTTCTTCCGGTCGAACACCGAGCGGTGGTTGATCTGCGCCTTCAGTCCGAGCCCGGTGCGGACGGCCTGTGCGATGCATTCGGCGTTGATCACCGGCAGCATGCCGGGCATCGCCGCATCGACGAGGGAGACGTGCGCGTTGGGTTCGGCGCCAAACCCGGTCGAGGCGCCCGAGAACAGCTTGGCCCGGCTCGTCACCTGGGCGTGGACCTCCAGGCCGATGACGATCTCCCAGTCGCCGGTTGCGCCGGGGATGAGGTTCTTGGTCGAGGGGGCGGCGGTCTCGGTCATGGGGCGTCTGGTCTCGTGCTCGTGTTCGGCGTGAGTTCGGCGTGCGCTATCGATCTTTGCGTAAGCTGCGTGCGCTGGCGGGTCAAGGATGGGCGGCGGGGTCCCAAACGTGCCCACACACCCGATCTGCGCAAAATTTCGTCAGTGCTCGTGTGCAGTTGTGGAAAGGTTATGGAAACCTCGTTGCGCCATAACTCTTTGCGTCGTCTCCGCATCCCCATCCCGTTTCGCCGCTGCGGCCGATCCGCAGAGTTCCGACAGCAGGACCCGAGCCATGCGCGCATTCCTGGCCATCTTCATGCTCACTGCAGGCATGCTCCTGGGCTTTGACTACGTCGTCAAGCCGTGGATTGCCCCGAGCCGCCCGCAGCCGGTCGTGGTTGCCATGCCGGAGCCCGTCAAGCCGGTCACGGGAACGCGGGTCGTCTCGCCGGTCGTGACCGTCGCGGCAGTTGAAAACACGGTTGCGGCCGAGACCGCTGTCCTGCCGGCCCGGAGCGAGCCCGCGCTCGTTACTCAGCCTCCGAACCAAGTCAAAGTCGACGCCCCGGTCCCGGTGGCGCGCGAGAGCGCTCCCGTCGTCCAGGCCGCGCCTGCGGTCCCGGCCCCGCTCGTGTTCCGCGCCGCGGTGGAAGCCGAATCGGTGGCGACCGGAGTGGATCCAGCCGCCAGCGCAACGGCGGAGGAGGACGCGAAGCGAACTTCACGCGTCCGGGTGCGCCGAGCCGCCAAGGCTCCCGTGCGCACGGCCGACCAGAGCCGCAAAAAGGTCCAGGACCTGTTTACGAACCCGCTTGGCCGCTACTGAGCCCCGCCCCGCAGAGGGCCGGCCCCGCAGTCGGTTCAGGCCTTCCAGCGCTCGACTGGCAGTCCCGAGGCGAGCCAGCCGGCGCCGTAGCGGCTGCCCATCATGCCCTCGCCGATGTGCATGACGTTGTCGATGCCCGACTGCTGCATCTGGCGCAGCAGGAAGCCCGAGCGGTTGCCGGTCGCGCAGATGAAGGCCACGGGCTTGGTCTTGTCGCCGCCGCGGGCCTGATCCAGCTGGCTCAGGAACGACGGCAGCGGCTGGTTCATGGTGATCGCGCGGGCGCCCTTGGCGATGCCGCTCGACTGCCACTCGGCCGGCGAGCGGATGTCGACGATGATGAGTTGGCCGCTGGCGGCCTTGTCGTTGGCGTCACTCGCCGAAATGGTGTTCTCAGGCATCTTGCCCCCTTCGCTTCCCGCTTGCTGCTGCTGACGCATGTACAGCCACAGGATGGCTGCTGCCGCCGCAACGAGCGCCACAATCGTCTCCGTGGTCACGTCCACCCCACTTTACGCCCTAGATCGGCGCGAACTACCGCGTCTCGGACCGGCCGGCAAAGCGCCACGCCAGCCACGCGTAGATCATTCCCAACCCGAACTGCACGAGGAAGACGCCGGCTTCCCCGCCGATGCCCTTGACCGGCACGACCTTGAAGTAGGTGAGAGCATAGAGCGCCAGGAAGCCCGCGAGCGATGCGGCAAAACCTGCCACGATGACCTTCTGCCACTGGTCGATCCTGCGCCCCATCGCCACGGCCACGATGATCACCACAGGGTTCAGCGCCGCGATCATCATCACCGACCAGGGATCGAACGGCTTGAGACCAATCATGCGCCGTTCTCCTCGCTATGGTCCTGTCCGCTGCCGGCCGCCTCGCTGACCTGCCGCAGCCGCTCCTCCTCGTACTGGATGAACCAGCCGATCATCTGGCGCCACATGGCTTCGACGAGTTCCGGTGGCAGTCCGCGCTCGCCCGCCCGCACCTTAACCTTGTCGATCACCTGCTGGATGCGCCATGGCACGATCGCGCCTTCCGGCCCATGCTGCTTGATCTGCCAGGCGCGATCGACATAGCCGAAGCGCTCGGCGACCAGATCGACCATGGCCTCATCGATGCGGTCGATCTCGGCGCGGACGTGGGCCATCTCGGTGCAGTCGGCGGGCGCGCGCGGGCTCATTTGGACTTGCCTTTCGCCTTGGCAGTTTGCTTGGCAGGGGCTTTGGCCGCGGGCTTGTCCTTGGCGGGTGCCGCCTCCGGGGTCTTCGCTTTGACCGTATTGCCTTTTGCGCTGCCTGCGGACAGCCACCAGCGGTCGGGCGGCGTCATCAGACCAGCCGCCTGCTCGATGACCTCGGCAGTGGCGAGCAGCGTACCCTCGTCGAACGGCTTGCCGATCAGTTGCAGGCCGAGCGGGGTTCCCTGCGACGACAGGCCGGCCGGAACCGAGATGCCGGGCAGGCCGGCCATATTGACCGTGACCGTGAAGATGTCCTCGAGGTACATGGCCAAGGGATCGCCGGACTTTTCGCCAAAGGCAAAGGCGGGCGAGGGCGTCGTCGGCGTCAGCACCACATCGACCTTGTCCCAGGCCTCGTCGAAGTCGCGCTTGATGAGGGTGCGGACCTTTTGCGCCTTGAGGTAGTAAGCGTCGTAATAGCCCGCCGACAACACGTAGGTGCCGATCAGGATGCGCCGCTTGACCTCGCGCCCGAAGCCGGCCGCGCGGGTGTTTTCATAGGTATCGATCAGGTCCTTGCCTGGCACGCGCAGGCCGTAGCGGACGCCGTCGTAGCGGGCGAGGTTGGAGGAGGCCTCAGCGGGGGCCACAATGTAATAGGCGGGCAGCGCGTACTTGGTATGCGGCAGCGAAATGTCGTGGATCGAGGCGCCGGCTGCCTTCAGCCAAGCGATGCCGTCGTCCCACAGCTTGGCGATCTCCGGCGACATGCCCTCGACGCGGTATTCCTTCGGCACGCCCACGCGCAGGCCTTTGAGACCCTTGCCCAGCGCGTCTTCGTAGCGGGGGACCGGCGCGTCCACGCAGGTGGAGTCCTTAGGATCATGGCCGGCCATGGCTTCCAGCATGATGGCGGCATCGCGCACGCTGCGGGTGATGGGGCCGGCCTGATCCAGCGAGGAGGCGAAGGCGACGATGCCCCAGCGCGAGCAGCGCCCGTAGGTCGGCTTGATGCCGACGGTGCCGGTCAGCGCGGCGGGCTGGCGGATGGAGCCGCCCGTGTCGGTTGCCGTTGCCGCCAGACACAGATCTGCCGACACGGCGGCGGACGAACCGCCCGACGAACCGCCCGGCACGAGTTTGTCGGCGGTGACCTTGCCGTCCTTGCCCTTGCGGCGCCACGGCGAGATGACGTTGCCCCACGCGCTCGTCTCGTTGGACGAACCCATGGCGAACTCATCGTTGTTGAGCTTGCCCAGCATCACGGCGCCGGCATCCCACAGGTTCTGGCCAACGGTCGATTCATAAGGCGGCTTGAAATCGTCGAGGATCCGCGAGCACGCGGTGGTGCGGATGCCCTTCGTGCAGAACAGATCCTTGTTGCCGAGCGGCAGGCCTTCGAGCGCGCCGGCCTTACCAGCCGCGATGCGCTTGTCGGACTCCTTGGCCTGGGCGCGCGCATGGTCGGGCGTCACCAGCACATAGGCGTTGATCGCCGCATTGGCCTTGTCGATCGCGGCAAGATGCGCGTCCGTCAGTTCCAGTGCGGAGAAGTCCTTCTTGACCAGCCCGTCGCGGGCCTGGGCAAGCGTGAGTTTCGTCAGATCAGTCACGGCCTACTTCGCCTCTTTCGTCTTGCATCGCTCGAGTATCGTCGTCTTGCCTTCAACCGTCACTTGGATACGGCCGTCCGCCCCTAGCTCGAATGTGTCAGTCTCGGTGCTCTCGTCGGCAGACTCCGCGCAGGCCATGTCCGCCACCCACGTCTTGCCCGCCACCGTTTCCTTGATGGAGGTGAAGGAGCACCCGCCCTCCCAGGTCTCGAAACCCTTGCGCGTCAGCGTCTCGGGCACTGTGCCCACGTTCCTGGGGCCGCCTTTGGCGATCGCATCGAGCTTCCTGCAGCCCTCGCCGCTGGCGTACGTGCCTTCGATGAAAGGCGCCTCGACCCCGACAGGCTCAGCCATCGCCGGCATGCCGAGAAGGAGGCTCGCGACAGCCGCGGCAGCGAGTTTCGTCAAACCGCTCAAAGGATCACTTCCCTTCCGTTACGTCGCAGCGGACGAAAATCGTATCGTTCCCCATGATCGTCACCTTGATCGAGCCGTCGGCGAGGCGCTCGAACACATCGCTCTCGGGACCAGCCGGTGCGCCCTCGTGGCAGTCCATCGAGGCCGTCCATTTCTTTCCCTTCTCCACTTCCGTGATGGAGCGGAAGGAGCAGGTGCCCTCAAGGCCGATGAAGCCCTGCATCGTCAGCGTGGCCGGAACGGCGCCGGCGCCGCCCTTAAAGCCGTCGGCGGCCAATTTGTTGAGCGTCTTGCAGCCCTCTGCCGTGGCGTAGGTGCCTGGGCCCACGAACGTGCCCTGCACGTCGGCCACAGCCGCGGCCGGGAGTCCCGCCAACATCAGCACTGCGAAACGGGAGCGCCTCATCACCAGATCTACTCCACCACCTTGGGCACCACGAAGAAGTGGTCTTCGGTTAAAGGTGCGTTGGCGGTGATCTCGTCGGCCTTCTCGCCGTCTGTTACGACATCCTGCCGCCGTTTGAGATTATGGGCGACCACGCGCGTCATGGGCTCGACGTCCTTGGTGTCGACCTCATCGAGTTGCTCGACCCACTCCAAGATCTGGGTCAACTCCTTTTCGAGGCCCAGAGCCTCCGCGTCCGTGATCTTGATGCGCGCGAGGCGCGCGATGCGGCGAACGGTCTTTTCATCGACCTGCATGGTCTCGTGTCCTTAAAGGGGAATAGGCAACCGCGGTGCTTTTGTGCTGCTCTCTTAACGGGTGTTCGCGTCCCAAGGCAACCCGATGCGGCCCAAATGCCCGGCAGGGCCGCCATGACGGGGCGACAGGCGGGCGCCCCCGGGCTAAATTCGCCTGCCAGACAGCAAGGTTAGGACCTAGAACTTCATGGATCAGGCAGCAGCGGCGGCGACAGGCCGCACGACGCAGGACATCGCCGAATTCGCGGCCCTCCTGCCGGACCGCGGCCGGCTGATCGGCGTGGACGCGGGCACCAAGACGCTGGGCCTCGCCTTGAGCGACGTGACGCGCACCATCGCGTCCCCGCTCGAGACCATCATACGCAAGAAGTTCACGCTCGACGCCGCGCGCCTTTTCGAACTCACCGCGACGCACGAGGTGGGCGGTCTGGTCATCGGCCTGCCCATCAATCTCGACGGCACGGAGGGGCCGCGCGCTCAGGGAACGCGCGCCATCTGCCGCAACATCAATAAGCTATCGCCCCTGCCGGTTCTGCTATGGGACGAGCGGCTGACGACACAGGCCGCCGAGCGCATGCTCATCGACGCAGACCAGACCCGCAAACGCCGCGGCGAAGTCATCGACAAGCTCGCCGCCACGCTCATCCTGCAGAACGCCCTGGATCGCCTGCGCGGCGCCAAGTACTAGCGGCATCATCACTAAATTCCCCGGCACTCCGCCAGAACGACCGTGCGTGCGGCTTGCGCGTGACAGCACACAGAAACGTCACCCCGGCCGGCCAGCTTTCCCGCGAAACTCGTCCCAACGCTGCCGCATTGCTCCTGCACGTTAGATGGTGGGGCCAGTTGAGTGGTAAGTTTGCCGGGACGGACGGTCATGACCGACGATATGGAATTTGGGCCCCAACAGGCCGGTGCCCTCGAACGCAGCCCCGCACCCGCGACAGCCGAGCAGGGCTTTGTCAACGAGCAACAAGTGCAGCGCTTCGCGCCCCCCGTGCGCCGCGAGATCCGCCGTCTCATCCGCAGCTATCCGCGCGTGGCGGATCTGATCGACACATTTCCCGGGCTGCTCCATGCGCTCGCCGTGCGTCACGGCCCGCCGTCCCCGCGCCTGAGCGCGTTGCATGCGGTGGAGACAGGC
>JBGSQO010000484.1:0-4007 GCA_041738055.1 Filomicrobium sp. | reverse complement strand
GCGCGCGCGGCATGTCGAACGGCAGCGGCACCGGCTGGCGGGCATCCTCTGCGAGCCCCAGGAGGGTACGGCAGCGCTTAGCGCCCTCACCCGCCCAGCTCGCCGAATCCAGCCCGCAGCGCAGTGCTGCCACCTCCTCGTCGAGTGCCTTGCTGCCGAGATCGACCCGCCACCAGCGCGCGTCGGTCTTGGTCACGACCCAGACAAAGGTTTCCTCGGGCAGCGGCGCCCAATCGCGGGTATCGAGCGTCAGAACCAGCGCTTCGGATGGCGCGAGAAGGCTCTGAACTTCGGCGATCCCCGGTGGCGTCGGCTTGACGATGTCGGCATACTGTTTGAAGTCTGAGCCGAGGCGTTTGTCGATGGCGGCCAAGCGGGCCTCGATCTCCGCCAGCCGCTTGGCAGTGGCGGCTGCTGCGGCGGCATCGCGTGTCTCGGGCAGTTCCGCGATGAAGGCACTCCGCGCGGCATCGAGTTTTTGCCACGCGGCGATGAGGTCCTGGCGCTCGCGCACGATGGCGGCCAGTTCCGGAGAGGCGGCCGCTGCTCTGACGCCCATCTGGGCCAGCGAGCCCGATGCCTCGCTGACAGCTG
The DNA here is from genome assembly GCA_041738055.1 of Filomicrobium sp. Classification (GTDB taxonomy): domain Bacteria; phylum Pseudomonadota; class Alphaproteobacteria; order Rhizobiales; family Hyphomicrobiaceae; genus Filomicrobium. Next base: position 3,413 of record JBGSQO010000484.1, on the reverse strand, counting down.
CCCACTGCGCCGCGACGAAGGCGTCCGAGCCGAGCGTACCGACCGTTCTGTCGCTGGGCTCTACCAGCTGGTGGGCAGCCTTGACGAGCCCCCAGAACTGCCAGCTCCAGCGCTTCGTCTCGGCTTCGCTCGTTCCCGTAAGGCCGGCCCCCAGCGTCTCGACACCGAGCCCTGCGCGGGCCGTCAGCATGGCCGTGCTCCGGCGCCAATGATCGACGACGCGGGCCCATTCGCCCCGCTTGATGTACAGCGTCGCCAGATTGTTGTGCGAATGTGCAATGTCGAGATGCCCCGGCGGCAGGGCGTTCTCTCTGAGTTTGAGCGCTTCCTTGTAGAGCAATTCCGCCGTATCGAGATCGCCCTCCTGGTCAGCGACATCGGCCTTGTTGTTGACTGCCGTCGCGATGCTCGGGTGCCCACTCGGCAAGGTCTTGCGTAGGGTATTGAGCGCCTCGTCCTGCAGCTTGCGGGCGTCTTCCGACTTGCCGAGCGCGAGCTTGACCTGGGCCAGATTGTTGCGCGCCGCCGCGATATCGGGATGACCGGGCGGCAGCAACTGCTCCCGGAGTGCGAGCGAGCGGGCCAGGAGGGGCTCGGCTTTGGCCGGCTGGCCCCGGCGCATCTCGAGCAGACCGAGGTTGTTGATCGCCTTGGCCAAGTTCGGGTGCTTGACCGGCAAGGCTTGCAGAATGTCGATCGTGCGCTTCAAGAGCGGCTCTGCCTCCGTGAGCCGACCCTGCTCCTGATAGTAGCTGCCGAGGTTGTTCAGCGCCATGGCGGTGTCGAGAGGATCGGGGGGCGTCGCGGCCTCGAACAGGCCCAAAGCCTCCTTGTAGAGCGGCTCGGCATCGATCGGTCGTGACAGCTCACGATACAGAGCGGCCAGATTGTTGATCGTCTGCGCGATCTCGCGATGGGTCGCCGGCAGCACTCGGCGCTTCATAGCAAGCGATTGCCTGTACAGCTCCTCGGCTTCCGAGAGCTTGCCTTGCCGCTTGACGTTGAGCCCGAGATTGTTGAGCGCCCGTGACGTGTCGGCGTGATCGGCCGGCCTCACGCGCCGGAAACTTTCGAGCACCTGACGGAACAACCGCTCGGCCTCCGGAAAGTTGCCGAGGTCCTCCTGGAGATGGGCCAGATTGTCGCGACCGAGAATGACGTCACCATGATCGGGCGGCAACGCCTTCTCCCAGATGGCAAGGCCACGAACCAGCAGCGGCAGGGCCTCTTGGCGCCGACCCAGGACGTGCAGCAGCGAGCCGATATTGTTGTAGCTCTGGCCGATGTCGGCATGGCTGCTCGGCAGCTCGGCCTCGCGGATCGCCAGCGCACGGCGATAGTACGCTTCGGCCTCGGCTTGCGGTCCGCGCAGCTGCCGCATCAGCCCCATCGAGTTGAGGCTGACCGCTAGGGCCAGGGGGATGCCCGGCTTCGCCTTGCTGCGGATATCGAGCGCGCGGCGATAGAGTGGCTCCGCCTCGTCGAGCCGGCCCTGGCGATGGCGCATCTCGCCGAACTCGTGGACGACGTGGGAGACCTCGAGATGATCCTCGCTATGGTGCTTGGCGATCAATGCCAGACCCTGCTTGTAGTGGGGCTCCGCTTCGTCATACCGGCCCAGTGCCTTCAAGGCGGAGGCCAGATTGACGTGCAGATTGCCGACCGCGAGGCTGTCAGCGCCATAGCCCTTCAATCCGAGCGCCAGCGCCCGCTCTCCGACGGGAAGCGCGTCGGCCGACTTGCCTGCGACGTACAGCTCTATGAATTCAGTGGCGAGCCGATCCGCCTCTGCCGCGGCCTCATTCGGGGCCGGCTGAGCCACGGCCGCCGCGCTCGCCATCACCAGGGCGAGCCAGATTGCCGACGCGATTCCGTACATCCTGACCAACGCAAACATCGCTCGCCTCACATCGCCGCACGCTGCCGGACAGACGGCGTAGTCTGATCTTGGCGCGTGGCGATGGCAAGGCGGATTGGTCAGTTGAGCCCTTACCGCCTGCCCGCAAGATACCCCATCACCACATCGGCAGCGGCTTGGCTGGGCGTGCCGACGGGGAGTTTCATGCGGTCGCCGATGCGCGACAGGGCGGCGAGTTGCTTGGCCCGCTCCGGTGTATTTTTCAGGATCAGCTCGACCGCATCAGCGAGCTTTTCCGGCGTGCAGTCCTCCTGGATCAGCTCGGGAAACGCATTCTCGCCCAGCACGAGGTTGGCCAGCACGATCGATGGCACCTTGACCAGAAAGCGCAGATGCTTGGCTAGCCCGTCGACCCGGTAGGCGACCACCATCGGCGCACCGGCAACGGCGAGTTCCAGCGTCACCGTGCCGGAGGCGGCAAGCGCTCCGCGGGCGAGTTTGAAGGCGGCGAACTTGTCGGCCTCGCCCTCCACCACATGCGCCGGCACCGGCCATGCTTTCAGCGCCTCCAGCACCAGCGGCTTGACCGACGACACGGCCGGAATGATCACTTGCGGGGCGAGCCCACGCTCCTGCAGCAGACTGACGGCGCCCCCGAACGGCCCCATCAGGCGCGTGACCTCTGTAGAACGGCTGCCGGGAAGCACGACCAGCACCGGGCGCTCCGGATCGAGCCCCAGCCGCTCGGCCAGCGGAGCCGTCGGCAGTTCGGCCAGCCACTCCGCCCGCTCGATCATCGGATGCCCGACATACGTGCAGGGCGGGCCGCCGAGGCGCTTGTGGGCCGCCGGCTCGAACGGGAGCAACCCGAGGATATGGTCGACATAGCGGGCCATCTTCCTGGCCCGCCCCGGCCGCCACGCCCACACGGTCGGCGACACATAGTCGATGATCGGAACGCCCGGCCGGCGCTTCCGGATGCGCTTGGCGATGGGATGGGTGAATTCGGGACTATCGACGATGATCACGAGATCGGGCTCGGCCGCCACCGCGGAGGCGACCGTTGCATAAACGCGGGATACCAGGCGCGGCAGCCGCGCCAGGATCGCCGCCAGCCCCATGACCGCGACATCGGCCAAGGGAAACTGAGACACTAGCCCCTGCCGTTCCATGTCCTCGCCGCCGACACCGAGATAGCGCACGCGCCCATGCAGGCGGCGGTTCAGCTCCGCCATCAGCTTGGCCCCGAGCACGTCGCCGGAATGCTCGCCAGCGACGATGAAAATGCGGAACTGACGGCCGGCGGCATCGATCACGAGCCGCTCCGGCTCCTGCCTCGGCGACAGGGACTCGCTTGACCTCATGTGCCTTCTCCCTCGCCCCGCTCAAAGCCCGCGATGAACAGACCCAGCCGGTTGGCCAACTCCACGACAGTCTGCGGCACGCTCGCAGCAAAAGGCTTGAGCACGACCGCAACGCCCGCCAAGCCGGCTGCCCGCGCCTGCTCGAGCACCTCCGGTGTCGCCTCGCGGCCGAGCGACACCACCGCTGCTCC
>JBGSQO010000479.1:0-1910 GCA_041738055.1 Filomicrobium sp. | reverse complement strand
CCGCCGAGAGCTTCCTGCTGTGGCGCGGCGTGCGGCCGGACACGGCGCCGGTGCTCGCGGTGCTCGAGAGAGCCGCCTAGGACCCACGGGGGCCTGACCACCGCCGGATGGGGCTTGATGGGTCGATCACCCTGGTATTTTGATTTTTGTATCAAGAATTTTGCCATATCGGCATTTTTTGATATAAATATCAAATGCAAACGCTGCACGAACTTGGCGTAGCCGCCGCCGGGCGGCGGCGGGCACTCGGCCTGAAGCAGGGCGAGGTTGCCGCGCGCGCAGGCATCAGCCAGGAAGCCCTGTCCCGCTTCGAGCACGGCCGGCTGGCCGAGTTCGGCTCGCGCAAACTCTTGGCCGTGCTCGCCGTCCTCGGGATGGAATTGCAGTTCGTCGAGCTGGGCCACTCCGGCTCCCTCGATGAACTCCGCCTCGAACGCGGCGGCGCTCCGTGAGCCTGTCCGTGCACGTGCTCGGCCGCGAGGTCGCCACGCTCGACGCGATCGGAGACTTCCGCAGCACCCTGAGCTATCACGACGGCGTCGCGCCCGAAGACTTCGTCTCCCTGACCATGAGGGTGCGTCGTGTTCCCTATGTCTGGGATGACGTGCTGCATCCGGTATTCCAGATGAACCTGCCTGAAGGCTACCTGCTGCAGGTGCTGCAGGAAGAGTTCGGCCCGCACGTCGGCGCCAGCCCGCTCGCCCTGCTGTCGGTGATCGGGCGCAACATGATCGGCCGAGTGCAGGTCGCGCCGAAAGGAGCCAACCTCGACCAGCCGGCGACCGCGGTGGACGTGGAAAGGTTGCTGCAGGGCGACAATTCCGAGGACGCCTTTGCCGCATTGGTCCGCAAGCATGCGGCCAGCGGAGTCTCCGGCGTCGTGCCTAAGTTTCTCGATGCCGCCGACGAGACCGTCGACTCGGGACGGCACACCAAGTCCACGCTGGTCACCCATCGCCACATCATCAAGGGCTCAACACGCCTGCTGCCGTTCGTGTCGCTGAACGAGCATCTCTGCATGCAGGTCGTGCGGCGAGTCATGCCCGCGGCATCGACGGAAGTGTCGCGCGACGGCCGTGCGCTGGTGGTCCACCGGTTCGACGTCGACGAGCACGGCGCACGACTCTGGGGCATGGAGGATTTCTGTGCCCTGCTCGGCCTGCGCCCGGCCGCCAAGTACGAGACCACCTGGGAACGCATCGCCAGGGCCGTGCGCGATCACGTGCCCCCAGCGGGCCGCCAGGATGTGTTCCGGCAACTGGCCACGCTGCTGCTGCTCACCTACGCCCTTCGCAACGCGGACTGCCATGCCAAGAACGTCGCCTTGCGCTACAGCCGTCACGACGACGTCCACCTCGCGCCCGCCTACGACATGATCACGACGGTCGCGTATCCGGACTACGCCGACAATCCGCCTGGCATATCGCTGATGGGGCGCAAGACCTGGTCCCCAGGGCGAAGCCTGCCCACGTTCATCACGGCCCATTTCGGGGTCGCGGCCCGGGAACAGGCCGAGATCGTGGGGAAGATACGGGTCGCGATGACCGAAGTCGCGCCCAGGGTGAGAGACGCGATGTCCAAGCACCCCGCGTTCATGGCGATCGGCGGGCGCATGCTCTCGGCCTGGCAGGAGGGCCTGGCCGGCTTGCACGATAAAGGCACCTATGACCTGGGCGAACCCTTCCTCGGAGACGCCTTCGCCGGATTGACCCGGGTCGCCAGGAGCAAGCGCCAGCGGGCGTTGCTGGGTCGTTCCGATTTGCTCGGCCGTCGCTGAAGGTTTTCGCCTTCCTCCGGCCTGAAGGGGCCGCCGCCTAGGCCCCGCGCAGCGCGAGATACTGCGACGGATGCGCATGGCCGGGGTGGTCCACCCAGCCCGTGACCCGCGACGACACCAGCCGGTTCGAGAC
>JBGSQO010000474.1:0-2891 GCA_041738055.1 Filomicrobium sp. | reverse complement strand
CGGCGCGGCGGTTCTGGCGCTGGCAGCAAGGATTGCCGAGGCGGCGAGCGTGGGCTCGGATGCCGGCTGGCGAACGTTCAATATCCTGCATACCGCCGCGGCGCGCGTCGCTGGCCTCGACCTCGGCTTCGTGCCGCAGGCAGGCGGCATGGATACCGCCCAGATGCTGAAGGCCTGTCGCGACGGCGACATGCAGATCATGATCGTGCTGGGTGCCGACGAGGTCGAGGTCTCCGGCGAGGACACGCTGGTCGTCTACATCGGCAGTCATGGCGATACCAACGCTCAGGGCGCCGATGTCATCCTCCCGGCGGCCACCTACACCGAAAAGAGCGCGACCTACGTCAATCTCGAAGGCCGCGCGCAGATGACGAGCCGGGCCGCGTTCCCGCCGGGGGACGCCAAAGAGGATTGGGCAATCATCCGGGCGCTGTCGGCGCGGGTCGGTCAGACGCTACCTTTCGATAGTCTTCCCGAGCTGCGCGCCGCCATGTACAAGGTCGTGCCCGTGCTGGCTCGTCTCGACAGCGTGGTTGCAGCGCAGGACCAGGGGGTTGCCGGACTTGCCGCACGCCTGGGCGCCCTCGATGCCGCCCCACTGGTGAGCCCGGTCAAGGATTTCTATCTGACGAACCCGATCGCACGAGCTTCCGCCATCATGGCCGAGCTCAGCGCGTTGAAGGCGCAGGCCTCGGCGCGGCTGGCGGCTGCGGAATGAAGTCCGGCGGGTGGCCGGGCTTTTCGGGGGTAGGGCGGGACTGAGGGGAGAGGCAGACTGATGGACGCTGCGATGGCCGAAACGCTCTGGCAGTACGCGCTGTGGCTCGGCTTCTACGTGCTGATGAGCGCGGTCGTGCTGGTCGTTCTGCTCGTCCTTATCGCGTTCCTGCTGCTGATGGATCGCAAGGTGTGGGCGGCCGTGCAGCTGCGTAAGGGCCCCAACGTGGTGGGTCCGTTCGGCCTGCTCCAGTCCTTCGCGGACCTGTTGAAGTTCGTGCTCAAGGAACCGATCATCCCGGCCGGCGCCGACAAGGGCGTGTTCCTGCTCGCGCCGCTGGCGACTGCCACGTTCGCGCTGGCGGCCTGGGCGGTGATCCCGGTCTCCGAGGGCGGCATCAACCTTTACTTCTGGTCGGCGGACGGCCGTTGGGTCATCTCCGACCTCAACGTCGGCGTGCTGTATCTGCTGGCGATTTCCTCGCTCGGCGTCTACGGCATCATCATGGGCGGCTGGGCGTCGAACTCGAAGTATCCGTTCATGGGCTCGCTGCGCTCGGCCGCGCAGATGGTGTCCTACGAGGTCTCGATCGGCCTCGTCATCGTCTGCGTGCTGCTGGTGGCGGGCTCGCTGAACCTCACCGACATCGTGAACGCGCAAAAGACGGGCGTGGGTACGAACGCCGGCCTGCCGTCGTCGATGCTCGACTGGTACTGGCTGGCGCTGTTGCCGATGTTCGTCGTGTTCTTCATCTCCGCACTCGCCGAGACCAACCGGCCGCCGTTCGATCTGCCGGAAGCCGAGTCGGAGCTGGTCGCCGGCTTCATGGTCGAGTATTCGTCGACGCCCTACCTGCTGTTCATGCTGGGCGAGTACGTGGCCATCGTCACCATGTGCGCCATGACGACGATCCTGTTCCTCGGCGGCTGGCTACCTCCCGTCGACCTGTGGCCGATCAATCAGGTGCCGGGCATCGTCTGGTTCATCGGCAAGGCCACGTTCGTGTTCTTCATGTTCGCCATGGTCAAGGCGATGGTGCCGCGCTACCGCTACGACCAGCTGATGCGGCTCGGCTGGAAGGTGTTCCTGCCGTTGTCGCTGCTGATGGTGATCGTTGTTGCTGCCGTGCTGCAGTTCGGGGGCTTCGCATGACGCTCTCGCCGGCCATCCTCGGCGCGCTGGTCGGTCTGGTGGCGGGCCTTTCGGGGTTCATTACGCTCAGGATGCTCGCCACCCGCATCGAGACGTCCACGGACTCCAAGGACCCGGTGGCAACGGCGCGCGTCTTACGGATCGCGGCGTTCGTCGATCTCCTCATCTTCCCCATCGCCGGGTACGTGATCGCCCCGATGGTCGCCGGAAACTGAAGCCGAAACCGATACCGAAACCAATACCGAAACCAAACCTGCAACCGGAAACCGAGAGAAGGGAGGCCGCCGGGATGAGTGTCGCACAGACCGTCAAGTCGCTGTTCCTCGCCGAGTTCGTCTCGGCATTCTTCCTCACCATGCGCTACTTCTTCGCGCCCAAGAAGACGCTGAACTATCCGTTCGAGAAAGGGCCGCTGTCGCCGCGCTTCCGGGGCGAGCACGCGCTGCGCCGCTATCCCAACGGCGAAGAGCGCTGCATCGCCTGCAAGCTGTGCGAGGCGATCTGTCCGGCCCAAGCCATCACCATCGAGGCGGGTCCCCGTCGCAACGACGGCACGCGGCGCACCACCCGCTACGACATCGACATGACGAAGTGCATCTATTGCGGGCTGTGCCAGGAGGCCTGCCCGGTCGATGCCATCGTCGAAGGGCCGAACTTCGAGTTCGCGACGGAAACGCGCGAGGAGCTGTTCTACGACAAGGCGCGGCTGCTCGCGAACGGGGACCGCTGGGAACGCGAGATCGCAAAGAACCTTGAGCTCGATGCGCAATACCGATGAGGCAGGCTGGGCCGAGATGCTCGATGTGCTGAGCGAGGACGAGCTCAGGCAATACGGGCAGATGGCACTCGATCAGGTCCGGATCGAGGCGCGCTGGGCATGGGTCCAGGCGCTGCTGATCTTGGGCGGGCTGGCGTGCCTCGGCTACGGCGTGTTCGAGGCGCTGCGGCGCGGGGCGGTGGACTGGTCGACGATTTACGCCCTTGCCGGGGCGGCGGGGCTCCTCTACTGGCCGTGGCGCAG
>JBGSQO010000428.1:0-4142 GCA_041738055.1 Filomicrobium sp. | reverse complement strand
GCGTACCGGAGCCAGCCTACGCCGCGGACCCGATCCGGCGCCTGCCCCGGCCGAGCCCGCATCGGGCGGGTCGTCGATCCGCTCCCTGCGCGACAAGTTGATGCAGCGCTCGCCGCGCTGATCGGTACCGATTTGCCTCATACCGGTCGACCCGGTGCGCCGGTACGGGTTCCACCCCAAAGGTTTGAGTTGCCATGTCCCGAGTCCCTGCCCCAAAGAGCCGCAATCTTCGCGCATTAACGCCGGACAGGCGTAACGGTCCGCCGCTCGGCAGTTCGATGCGCATGGAGGAGACGCGGGTGCCGATTGCGGCAAGCCTCAAAGCGGAGCCGCGGGGACGCGAAACTCTGGTAGCGGTCGCCGGAGATCGGCCGGATCGTCGGCGGCGCGGTGGAAGGAGCGGGGACATGGGTCAAGTCTATCCGGTGATACTGTCAGGCGGCTCGGGCACGAGGTTGTGGCCGCTGTCGCGCGCCATGTATCCCAAGCAGTTCATCCAGTTCTTCGACGAACAGGATACGAGCTTCCTCGGCGCCGCCCTCGCCCGCCTGCCGCAGGCCGCAGGCTTCGCCGCGCCGATCCTCTTGTGCAACAACGACCATCGCTTTCTCGTCCGCGAGGAACTCTACCGCGCTGGCCTCGAGGCCAAGGCGATCGTGCTGGAACCCATCGCCCGCAACACGGCTCCCGCCATCGCGGTCGCAGCCTTGCTCGCCTTGCGCGAGAGCCCGGATGCCGTGCTTGCCGTCATGCCGTCCGACCATGTGGTCCGCGATGGCGCCGGCTTCCTCAAGGCCGTGGGACTGGCTGCCGAGGTCGCCCGCACCGGCCGCCTCGTGCTGTTCGGTATCACGCCGAATGAGCCCCATACCGGATACGGCTACATCCGCCAGGGGGCAGCCCTGAAGGACCTGCCCGGCGCCTTCGCGGTCTCCTCCTTCTTCGAGAAGCCGGACCGGCCGACGGCGGAGCGCTATCTGGCCGAAGGCGGCTTCTCCTGGAACAGCGGCATCTTCGTGCTGGATGCCCGCACTTTTATCGAGGAGATGAAGGAGCACGCCCCCGAGGTTCTGGCGGCTGCCCGCTCGGCCCTCAATCAAGCCACCGACGACCTGGGCTTCCTTCGCCTCGACGGCGAGGCCTTTGGCGCGGCACCCTCCATCTCGGTCGACTACGCGGTCATGGAGAAGACCGACCTCGCTGCCGTCATTCCGATCGATGTAGGCTGGAGCGACGTCGGCTCGTGGTCCTCGCTGTGGGACATCGCGCCCCACGATGCGAACGGCAACCACACCAGTGGCGAAACCGTGCTGGAAGACACCTCTGGCTGCTACATCCACTCCGAGCGGGCGCTGGTCGCCACCATCGGCGTCCAGGATCTCATCATCGTCGATACGCCCGACGCCCTGCTCGTAGCCGACCGCTCGCGCTCCCAGGAGGTCTCCGGCATCGTCAAGCGGCTGAAGGCCGAGGGCCGCCGCGAGCAGGAGCAGCACATCCGCAACTTCCGCCCCTGGGGCTACTTCGAGACGCTCAGCCTCGGTGGCCGCTTCCAGGTCAAGAAGCTGCACGTCAAGCCGGGCGCGAAGCTCTCCATGCAGATGCACCACCATCGCTCCGAGCACTGGGTCGTCGTGCAGGGCACCGCCAAGGTGGTGATCGGCGACATCGAGAGGCTCGTGCGCGAGAACGAGAGCGTCTACATTTTCGCCACCCAGTGGCATCGGCTCGAGAACCCCGGCAAAGTGCCGCTCGAGCTGATCGAGGTGCAGATCGGCAGCTATCTCGGCGAGGACGACATTGTGCGCACCGACGACATCTACAAGCGGGCGCCGGACGAGACGAAGTAGGCGAGATTCGTTCCGAGAGCCGGCCGGAAGGCGCGGTCTGTCGAGAGGTGTGTCACAACTTCTGCAGATCGGTATGAGATCGGAACAGGGCCGATGGGATAATTGCCCCACCGGCCCTGCAACATGAGAGCATTTTCCGACGAAGGGGACACCCGTTCGTCAAAAAAATGCGGGAAGACGAAACTCTAGAGCGGGCGTCCGATTCCGTGGGATCGAAAAGCGCTTTAGTTCGACGAATTCGAATTACTGCTCGAGTTCGATGACGTATTCGAGCTGGAGTTGTTGCTCGAGTTGGACGACGAGTTCGAATTGGAGTTGCTGCTCGAGTTCGACGAAGAGTTCGAGCTGGAGTTGTTGCTGGAGTTCGACGACGAGTTGGAGTTGGAGTTACTGCTCGAAGCCGCAACGGCTCGGGCGCGAGCTGCACGCGCGATCGCAATGGCCCTGAGCCGCTTCAGCCTCAGTGAACGGGCCTGCTTGATCTTGGCAAGCCGGAGACGCTGGGCGCGCGCCTTGGCAGCGGCCGGTGTGAGCTTGGCCTCGACCCAGCCGTCGTTGGCGAGGTCGGCAGCGGCGGGCGCCTCGACGGGCAGCTTCAGGTGCTCGGAGAGGATCGGAAGCGAATGCCCCGACAGCGAGGGCTCGAAGTCCCTCGCTTGAGCCGATACCGCGCCAGCAATCGTGAGCGCCGCAACCGCCGACGTGATCCTGACTGACTTTTTCATGGGGTTCTCCTGGTTTGCTGTCTTGGCTGCGCGGGCCAGAAAGCCCACTGAGCGGAGAACGCTGGAAGCCCGGTTCTATTCCCGACCGCCGCACTTGCTGTGCGTGTTCCTGCAAAATGCCTCAGACAGTGCGCAAGGCCACGATCGGATCGAGGCGGGCGGCTCTGACCGCCGGACCGTATCCGAAGCCGATGCCCAGGCCCAACGAGACGGCCAGCGCGATCAGGACGATGGAGACGTCGATCACCAGGGGAACGCCAACGGCAGGGGCCGCGGCAGCCGCCACCGCGATGCCGACACCAATGCCGATGATGCCGCCCCCGACCGACAGCACCACAGCCTCGATCAGGAACTGCGCCATGACCTGTCCGGGCAGCGCGCCGATCGCCAGCCGGACGCCGATCTCGCGCGTGCGTTCCGCGACCGAGACGAGCATGATGTTCATGATCCCGATGCCGCCGACGAGCAGGCTCACCGCGGCGATGGCGCCGAGCAGCGAGGTCATCGTCGAGGTCGTCGCCGTCATGGTCTCGGAAACCTGCCGCATGTCGAGGATGGAGAAGTCGTCCGCCTCCGATGGCCCGAGCACGCGGCGCTCCCGCATCAGCGCCCGGATCTGCGAGCGGGTCCAGGCCGCGTCGGCCTGCGGATAGATGTCCATCGAGATGCTCTCGACATCGGGCGAGCCCTGGATGCGGCGGCGGAAGGCATCGAAGGGGACGGCTACGACGTTGTCCTCGTCGGCGTCCGTGCCGGCCTGCCCGCGCGCGGCGAGTACGCCGATGACCGTGCACGGCACGCCACCGAGGCGCATCAACTCACCCAGGCCATCCTTGCCGGGAAACAACTTCTCGCGCACCGTTTCGCCGATGATGCAGACGGCCTTGCCGGCATGGATCTCGTGGCCGTTGAACCAGCGTCCGGCCTTCAGGCTCCAGGCGCGGGCCAGGAAATGCTCGTTCTCGGTGCCGATGATGCGGGCGATCCAGTTGAGCTTGCCGGCAACAACGCGCAATTCGCTCGACGCGTAGGGGGCTGCCGCCCGCAATCCGCGCACCTCCCGCCGCAGGGCTTCCACGTCGTCGTACTCGAACGGGGCCGCGAAGTTGCTGTTGCCGGCCCCGCCGCGCAGCGTCTGTCCCGCGGTCAACGTCAGCAGGTTGGGTCCGAGCCGGTCGATCTGCGCCTTGACCTGCGCGGTGGCGCCATGCCCGACGCTGACCATGGCGATGACGGCTGCCACGCCGATGATGACGCCGAGCATGGTCAAGAGCGAGCGCAGCCGGTTGCGCGCCAGCGCCTCGATGGCGAGCCTTAGGGTCTCAAGCAGCATCCGACAGCGGGCCTCCGCGGTCGTCAGCGACGAGGCACCCGTCGCTGAACACGATGCGACGCCGGGCCTGTCGCGCAACGGTTGGGTCGTGTGTGACGATCACGACGGTGATGCCGAGGTCATCGTTCAGCTTGTGCAGGAGCCGTATGATCGCCAGTCCCGTCGTGCTGTCGAGCGCGCCGGTCGGCTCGTCGGCAATGACGAGGCGCGGCCGGCAGACCAGGGCACGCGCGA
>JBGSQO010000409.1:0-4917 GCA_041738055.1 Filomicrobium sp. | reverse complement strand
AGCGCCTCGCGCGCCCACGCCCGCTGCTGGCGCAGATAGCGCGTGGCGATGAGTTGGCGCTCGGGGTGGGCGCCCAGCCAGTCGCCGCCCTTTTCGACCAGCTTCTCGATCTCCTGGCGGTCGACGTAATAGTGCTTCTTGCGGTCGAGCACGGGGATCAGGACGTAGAGGTGCGACAGCAGCTCGCTGAGCCGCACCGTGCCGGTCAGCGTCAGCGACACATAGGGACTGCGCGCCCACTCCGGCCCCAGATAGCCGAGCGTGTCGTCGAGCGGGATGTCCTCGATGCTGACCTCGTAGCCGAGCGGGGCAAACAGCTTTTCGACCAGATCGCGGGCGCCGCGCACCGGCAAGGGGAGCACGTGGGCGATGAGCGGGATGGCGGTGACCGCCAGTTCCGGCCGCTCCTTCGAGGAGCCGTTCAGCGCGTTGCGCAGGGCCTTGGAGATGGCGACCGACAGGAACGAGGAGACCACATAAGGCCGGTCGTTGACGTACTGGTGGAGCAGGCCCTCGCGCTCGCCCTTGCCGCGCACCAAGCCCACCGGATCGACGTCGAGAACGAGCGCGGCGGTGGTCCGGGCCTCGGAGACTTCGGGATAAAAGAGGAGCGCCTTGCCGAACGACAGTTCCGTCTCGTGCACGTTCGAGGGGTTCTTGTGCAGCAGGTATCCGAGGTCGGTCGCCGGTCTGTGGGTGGTCGTAATGGATAGCAGCATGAGGTTCGTTCGCCGTCAGCGGATGGCCCGCCCAACGAGTGGCAGGTTGCCGCTGACAGGGCAAGCGTCAATCGGGCGCGGTTGGCCGTGGCCGCTCGGTCAGCGGATCTCGATGCCGTGGTAGAGCTGGCGGTCGGAATGCGACAGCGTCAGGTCGCCGGGGCCGATCGGGCGGGCGAAGGCCTCCATGGGCGGGGAGGCGACGGCGTTGTAGTCGGCCTCGTGCAGGGTGCCGGTGATGGTGCCGTCCGCGCCGAGGTCGAGCTTGAAATAAAGGCCGTTCCAGGCGTCGACGCCGACCCGGTCATAGGTGCGCCAGAGGAACATCAGTTCGTACTCGAGGTCGGTCAGGTCGGTTGTCGTGACCGTGCGGCGCGTTTCGTAGGGGTACTCGAGATGGCACCACATGAGGTCTTGGCCCGACAGGCAGCGGAACGGGCGCATGGACAGGAACTCGTTGCTGAACTGTGGCGCATCGAGATTGACGGCAATGTGGGCCGCCTCACCGGCGGGCGTGAAGGCGACAGTGCCGATCGGTAGGCGAGCGCCGTCCTTGGCAATGAGCGTGATGGTGCGGGTGCCTGTCGGCAGGCTGGCGGCGGCAAGCGCGGAGCCGGTCCAGGCGAGCGTGGCCCAGGCGAATGCTGCGAGCCCAGCGATAAGCGGGAGACCATTCGAGCGGGACTGGCGTGGGCGAGGCTTGGGCATGCACGACTCCGGTGATCGGGTTTGCGTCACAATACCCGGATCGCTCCGCGCGCCCCTTGGACCTTCGGTCGGTTGGGGTCAAAAGTCCGTGAGGGGAGAGGTCGGGGGACGGGGCAAGCGTCGGAGGCTTGGGACTGGCGGATGACTCAATGGCTCGACCGCTCAGAGAAGGTCGTCGATTTCAGGCACCTGTCGCGAGGTGTGCCGGATATGAAGGACGACCACCGCATCCGGCGTGTTCGTGAAGTAAATTCGATATGGATATCGCGTCGGCGACAACACCCGGATGCTTGGCTCGGAGCTGGAAATGCCGGGCTGGGGTTCGCGGCCCAGCCGCAGAATTCGCTCCTTCAGGTGCTTTCGCACTTTCTCGGCGGTGGCTGAGCCATACTGCGCGAGGATATAATCGCGGATTTCTCGAAGGTCGCGTTGAGCGCGGGAATGAAGGCGAACCTTCATGACCACGGCTTGTTGAGGATTTCGTCGGTTTCTGCGTCGATGAGCGCGATGCCGTCTTGGATTTCGGCGAGGGCAGGTGTCAGAACAGCAAGCTCCTCCGGCGACAGCTCGTAGGGCTCCTCCAGCATCTCGCGGAGTGCTTCCACAATAGCGAGCTGTCGCTCCTCGGGCAGGCGCTTTGCCTTGTCGGCCAGTACGTCGATCTGAATGGACGGGGTTGTCATCTTCCGGTTCCTATGCGGTCATACGGACGAGCCGATGGTAGCCCTTTCGGGGCGCGGCTGCTCTCCCCATCACGCAGTCACCTCAATTATCCAGGAAGCTCCTGAGCTTGCGCGAGCGGCTCGGGTGCTTCAGCTTGCGGAGCGCCTTTGCTTCGATCTGGCGGATGCGCTCGCGCGTGACCGAGAACTGCTGGCCGACTTCCTCCAGCGTGTGGTCGGTGTTCATGCCGATGCCGAAACGCATGCGCAGGACGCGCTCCTCGCGCGGCGTCAGCGAGGCCAGAACCCGCGTGGTGGTCTCGCGCAGATTGGACTGGATCGCCGCGTCGATGGGCAGCAGCGCATTCTTGTCCTCGATGAAGTCGCCGAGATGTGAATCTTCCTCGTCGCCGATGGGCGTTTCGAGGCTGATCGGCTCCTTGGCGATCTTGAGGACCTTGCGCACTTTCTCCAGCGGCATGGCGAGCTTCTCGGCCAACTCCTCCGGGGTCGGCTCGCGGCCGATCTCGTGCAGCATCTGGCGCGACGTGCGCACGATCTTGTTGATCGTCTCGATCATGTGCACGGGAATACGGATGGTGCGGGCCTGATCGGCGATCGAGCGGGTGATCGCCTGCCGGATCCACCACGTCGCATAGGTCGAGAACTTGTAGCCGCGGCGGTACTCGAACTTATCGACCGCCTTCATCAGGCCGATGTTGCCTTCCTGGATCAGGTCGAGGAACTGCAGGCCGCGGTTGGTGTACTTCTTGGCGATCGAGATGACGAGGCGAAGGTTGGCTTCCACCATCTCCTTCTTGGCCTGACGGGCCTCGCGCTCGCCCTTCTGCACCGCCTTCACGATGCGGCGGAACTCCTGGATCTCGAGCCCGGTCTCGGAGGCGAGTTCGTGGATGTCGCCGCGGATCGCTTCGATCTGCGGGCGCTCGTTGACGATGAACGCGCCCCACTTCTTGCCGGCCTTGGCGACGCGGTCGAGCCAGGTCTGGTCCAACTCGTTGCCGAAATACTCGTCGATGAACGACTGGCGGGTGATGCCGTTGGCGTCGGCCAGCCGCATCAGCCGGCCCTCGAAGCCGACGAGCCGCTTGTTGATCGAGTACAGCTGCTCGACGAGGCTCTCGATACGGTTGTTGTTGAGCGACAGGCTCTTGACGTCGGTGATGATCTCTTCGCGCAGCTTCTCGTAGGCCCGCTGCTGGGTCTTGGTCGCGCTGTCGCCGGCGACCTGCTGCTCCAGCATCTTGTCCTGCTGCTTGCGCAGCTTCTTGTAATTGGCGGCGATCTTCTCGAAGGTTTCGACGACCTTCGGCTTCAGCTCGGCCTCCATGGCGGCCAGCGACAGCGAGTTCTCGAACTCGTCCTCGTCCTCCTCGCCCTCGGGCTTGAACTCGGCCGGGGCGGCGGGTTCGACGGGTTCGACAGGGGCCTCGTTGGCATCCACCTTGCCCTCGGGTCCCTCGTAGGTGGCCTCCAGGTCGATGATGTCGCGGAGCAGAATGCGGCCTTCGTTCAGTTCGTCGCGCCAGATGATGATGGCCTGGAACGTCAGCGGGCTCTCACACAGGCCCGCGATCATCGCCTCGCGGCCGGCCTCGATGCGCTTGGCAATCGCGATCTCGCCCTCGCGCGACAACAGCTCCACCGAGCCCATCTCGCGCAGGTACATGCGGACCGGATCGTCGGTCCGCTCGGTCGGCTCGGACTTGCCTTCCGCCTTGGCCGGCACACGCTGGGTCGTCAGCGCGCGGCCTTCCTCCTCCTCGTCGATCTCCGGCTCGGCTTCTTCGGCGGCCGCAGCCCCCTCCTCGGCCTCCTCGTTCTCGACGACGTTGATGCCCATGTCGGCGAGCATGGCGTAGAGGTCCTCGATCTGGTCGGAGGACACCTCTTCCGACGGGAGGACCTTATTCAACTCCTCATAGGTGACATAGCCGCGCGTCTTTGCGGCCTTGATGAACCGCTTGACGGCCTGATCGGACATATCGAGCAGGGGGCTGTCGCGCTCCGTCTCGGCACCTGCAGCGCCGGCTTGCTCTTCGTCCTTGACGTTCACCATGGTCGTGTTCACCCTTTAGGAGTGGGTCGAGGTCGCATCCGCACGCCGGAGGGCCGGCGCCGGGCTCAGTGTAGTATTGGACGGCGGGACGCGGTGTGCCGTGAGATCGGCCACGCAGGACCCGCTAGGTCAATGCGCGGCGTGCAAGCGTCGATTGATCGAGCCATAAGATCCCGCCCTTTCTCGCCGCTGATCATGCCGGCACGTCCCCCCCGCCAGAGCCCGCATCGTTCTGATACGAGCCTAGTTCGGCGAGTCGCTGTTTGATCTCGCGAATACGCTCCAGTGCGGTCTCGCTTCCATCCTCGTGCCAAGCCACCTCCGCAGCACGAAGCGATCTCTGCAACCCGACTTGGCTCTCGTGGAGCATGAGGGCATGGCGAAAGCCACGATCGACCTCGACTTCGTCGGCGTCAGGATCGGCGAACCGGTCGCAACGGTGCGTCTGTGAGCGCTCGACCAGCAGAAGCGCTTTGTCGAGGCCCAGACCGCTCAGATGAGAACGAAGGGTTGCGGTGTCAAGCGGAAACTGCACGGCGTGTGCCGAAAGAATCGCATCCCTGAGCCGGGCGAGCGGCTCGGCGGCTATCTCGATCTCGGCGATGGTTTCGGCGTGCTCGTCGATCAGCCAGGGGTGGTTGAGGAGCGTGCGCAGGATCAGCGTCTCGCGCTGGCTGCCGGGGTCCGCCGGGGATGTGACCAGATTCGAACGGCGCAGCGCACTCGTGGCGCGTGCGGGCTGCGGCGG
>JBGSQO010000332.1:0-1901 GCA_041738055.1 Filomicrobium sp. | reverse complement strand
GCCGAGCCGGAGCAGCCCGAGCCCCTGCCAGCAGGCAACGACCTGCGCTTCGAGCAGGTCTCGTTACGCTACGCGGCCGACCGGGCGGTGGCGCTTGCCGACATCGATCTCGACCTGCCCGAGGGCCAGCATGTGGCCATCGTCGGCGAGAGTGGGGCCGGCAAGTCGAGCCTCGTGGCGCTTGCCATGCGCTTCTTCGACCCGACTGAAGGCCGCATCTCGCTCGGTGGCGTGCCCATCGACCGCTTGCCCATGGAAGCCCTGCGCGCGCGCATCGCGGTGGCCCCGCAGGACCCGCACCTGTTTGCCGCCACCATCCGCGACAACCTGCTGATCGCGCGCCCCGACGCGACGCCCGGCCACCTGGAGGCTGCCGCTAGAACCGCCCAGATCCACGAGTTCATCACCGCGCTGCCCAGGGGCTACGACACGTTCGTCGGCGCCCACGGCCACCTCGTCTCGGGCGGCGAGGATCGCCGGCTGGCGATTGCCCGGGCTCTCCTGAAAGACGCGCCGATCCTGATCCTCGATGAACCGACCGAGGGCCTCGACGCCGACATGGCCCGGCGGCTGATGGCGGGCCTGCTGGCCACCCGCAAGGGGCGCAGCGTCCTGCTCATCACGCATCGCGCAGCCGGCCTCGATCTGATGGACGAGATCGTCATTCTGGAAGCCGGCCGCGTCGCCGAGCGTGGCAGACCTCAGGATCTGGCCGGGCCGGGGGCTCGGCTCGATGCGCTGATAACGCAGATCGACGGCGCCGCGCGTGACGGTCTATAATCCGAGCTTAGTCGTCTAGTTTAGGGGCCTTGCAGCGTGTCCAACCCATCATGAAGCGCGTTCCCCTCTCCGAGGCCTGGACCGGCGTCGCCGATTGCCGCGTCTGCGCGATCCGGCGCTCTGTGCTGTTTGCCGGCCTGGAAGAGAAGGACTTCGACGACCTGCACCGGCCGATCGACCAGCTGTCCTATGCGCCGGGTGGGCAGGTCTATTCGTCGGGTGATCCAGGCCAGACGCTGTTCACCATCCGCACCGGCCTCGTCAAGCTGACGCGCTATCTGCCCGACGGCAGCCAGCGCATTGTGCGGCTGTTGCGGCGCACCGACGTCATGGGCCTCGAAACGCTGATCGGCAACGACTACGAGCATACCGCCATCGCGCTGCAGGAGACCGAGGTTTGCCGTTTGCCGGTCGAGGCGGTGCGCCGGCTGTCGCAGCGCAACGGCCACCTCTACAACGAGTTGATGGCGCGCTGGCATCGGGCGCTCAGCGACGCCGACCGCTGGATCGCGGACTTCTCGACGGGGACGGCCCGCATCCGCGTCGCCCGCCTGCTGTTGTGGCTCGCGGAGCTGGAGGAGGGCAAGGGCTGCCAGTTGTTCGGCCGCGAGGACCTCGGCGCCGTGCTCGGCCTGACGACGGAAACGGCGAGCCGCACCATGGCCGAGATGAAGCGCCAGGGGCTGATTTCGGAGCCCAAGCCCAACCGCTTCCTGCTCGACATCCCGAACCTCGAGCGCATCGCGACGACGTAACCGGGCACGTCTGGCACCAGGCTTCGGATATCACCGGGCCGCGAGTCGCTGGAGTGCCAGCAGTCCCAGGATCGGCCCTGGCAGCAGCAGCCAGAACAGATAGGCCGGTCCGATCTCGCCCTGCATCCCGTTGAGCAGCTGAATGGAGACGATGCTGACGGCAAAGCCGATGCTGTTGGCGATCGTCAGCGCCGAGCCGACCAGCAGCGGCGGGGCGGTGCGCGCGTTCATGGCGGAGAACTGCGGCGAGTCACCGACGACCGTGATCCCCCACACCAGCAGGAACGCCAGCGTCGCCGGCAGCGGCAGCAGGAACGCCACCGGCGAGGCCAGACAACACAGCCCCGAGATGCCGAGCTGGGCGCG
>JBGSQO010000325.1:0-11996 GCA_041738055.1 Filomicrobium sp. | reverse complement strand
GCGTCGGCGGGCCAAGCCGTCCAGATCGCCCGTTGCGGCGCCCATTCGGCCGGCACGCGACTGTTCCTCGGCTCCGCAGCCATCGCCTGTCTCCTTGTTTCGCCGCCCGCACGCACGCCGGCTCCCGCGCCGGGGTCGTATAGCGTCCGTCCGCAAGGGATACCAGCTTGACGTAAGCGCGGCGTTTGGCAGTCGCGGCTCTGAATTCAGCGAACATCGCGCCTTTTGGGGCGTATGCATTACATCAGGAGGTGACGAGATAGAGATTGGATTGTGTTCAGTCCAGCATTGACAGCTATCAAGTTTGCCTGCACAAACTCGCCTCTTGCGGGATAATCAGCATGGATACGACTGGAGCGCTGGGACGGGGAAATGGCTTGGAATCTGTGCTAGCGATGGGTCGGGGAATGCTGCGGCCAGCTTGACGTCGCAGCGCACACCTCTCAATTCGGACCACATGGCTTCCAGCGCTCATCGCTGTTGCGGCGCGGCTTCGGCGGTGGTCGAGGCAGGAGCGCCAGCCGAGGAAGCATAGCAATGGGGGAGACGTGAATTGGATGGCGCGAGCCGGCCTCATCAGCATGTCCCGGAACTCGACGGTATACGCGGCATCGCCTGCGTGTCCGTTCTCCTCGCGCACTGCCTCATTGGCCCTCTGCAGGTGCCGCGGGACAGCCTGCTCGGAGCGGTGAAATCGTATTCTCTGCCGCATCTTTTGGGTGGTGTTGACCTATTCTTCGTGCTGTCGGGGTTCCTCATCGGCGGCATACTGCTCGACAACAAGGGCAGCCCTAACTATTTCGTAGCATTCTGGGTCCGGCGGGCGGCACGCATTCTTCCTGTCCTTTTCATTCTATTGGCCACCTACGCCATTGCACTCACCGTTCAGGCCCATTTCAAGATTGGCTTCATGGACAAGTGGCTGCTGGCGGAGCCGCGGCCACCGTTCTGGACGTACGCAACCTTTATGCAAAGCCTGCCTATCGCCATGGGTGGTTACGGGGGGCCGCGGTGGGTCGGCATCACGTGGTCCCTGGCGATCGAAGAGCAGTTTTATATGATCTTTCCGTTCCTGGTATATCTCTTGTCGCGGCGGCCACTGCTGTGGTTCACGATCGGGGCTATCTTCGCTGCTGTCGGCTTTCGGGCCTTGCTGGGATGGCACTTCGGTAATTGGTATGCTCCCTACGTGCTGCTTCCCAGCCGAATGGATTCGCTACTGCTGGGTGTGCTCGTCGCGTTCATCGTCCGAAACACGGCGGCACTCGACCAAGCGCGACAATATCGTTACGTGCTGGATGCGGTATTGCTCATATTGGCTTATATGATCGCGACGCGTCATCCGGCGCTCAAGATCATTCCTTCGCCCGTGCCCGGCACGCCGCTGCTCAAGCCGACACTGATTGCGGTGATGTATGCGATCCTGATCCTGCGGATTTCGCTTTACGGCCGACAGGATTGGGTCAACCGGATACTGCAAAACCGAGTTCTGGGGTGGTTCGGTCTTATCTCGTATGCGCTCTACATGTATCATCAGGCCGTCAACGGACTAGCGCACGGCATCTTGTTCAACGACGAGCCGCGGGTCGCTTCTTGGGCGCAGGCTGCCACGTCCGTCCTTGTCATGGGGCTGGCAACGTGGCTCGCGTGGCTGTCTTACCTGTATGTCGAGAAGCCGATCCGCACCGTGGGTCAGCGTGTCAAATACAAACCAGTGCCGCTCCCGCCAGATTTGACAGGCCGCTAGCCGGCTCGTTGACGTTGGCCACCACTGGAGCAACCGAAATACGACCTCAGCCGCCACTCCTGTCCTCGGTGCGATGGCGGATGGGGTGTCCGCGTGGATCAGCGCTCAACATATCGAAGATGCGAGCAAAACGGTCGGCTCTCGACGCTTCACCCCAGCATTCACCCCAGCAGGCCGGCGTGCTCCGGTCTGCCTGCGGGTGCACGGCGGGGCCCGCTACGCCATCTCGTCCACCTCGCCCATCCGGGACACTTCGGCCGCTACAACTCGCGCAGCCACCTAGTGTGGCGTCGCGCCTTAATTGACCTCAGCGTGCGGCAAACTGGTCGTCAATTAAGGCGCGATAAACGCCACACTAAATCGTTGATTTTGCTAGTGGCCTTTATGTCTCGCCTAAATCGTCAGACGATTCGGCCAGCACAGCGATTTAGGCGAGACAGGCCACTAGCCCACGATGGTCGGAATCGGAGATAGAGCAGGAGTGCGCTACATTGCTTAAAGACGGCGGTCATGACCCACAACGACCGACGTGCCGGTGCTCAACACCCGTGTGGCACAAGTGTCGGCCACTGCCTCGATCGGTTTATGCACCGCAAAAAATTGGTCTTTGAGCCGCGTTCGGGACTGATGGCAGCTTGACGCTCCGCCTTTGTTCTCATCTACGTGACGGGCCACTACCGACCGTCGGCGGCGTAACCGTTTTGAGCTGATTTTCCGAGCGGTCTTGGGGGATAGCGGTCGGGCAATTCAGTCTTGCTGCCGCATCTCATTCGGTGCTGCGCTAAACTGGTGGTGGCCTCACCCCGCTGCGCCGTCTTGTTTTCCCTCGTCTGTTCGCGCCTAGGTGATCGCACTGGTTGGGACCGGCCCGCGGACCGTCGCGCTCGCGCTGCTGGGGGGCAATGCCCGAAGGCGCGACGGAGCTTCGAGCCATCACACTCGGCGCTCATGCGGTGATGCAGAGGTGAACATCCTGTGCCGTGTCACTTCGTCTCGAACCGCGCCGTGAACCCCGCGCCGGAGGTGTCGAGCCCTTGCAGAACGACGATCGCCCCTCGCGGCAGCGGTGCGGCAAGAGTGCCGGTCGCCGTACTGCCGTTGATCTGGAGGGGCACCTCCGTCTTGACACCTTCAATCTCAACGACGGCGGTGTAGTTGGCGCCCGTCTGTTCGGCGGGCTCCAGGTGCTCGGTCATGTGGAAGACCAGAGTCTTGCCGTCGACGACCAGTTCGGCGCCGCGATGCCATTCGTCGAGAATGAACTGGCCGCCGTGCTGAGGCTTACCCATGTCGCCGTCGCCGTGGGCGAATGCGGGTGAGGTGGCCACGATAAGCGACAGCGCTGTGAGGCGAAGTAATCGGGGTAACTGGCCGACGCGCATGGGACATGATCCTCCGTTGATTGTCAGCGACGGTTCTTGCCCGGGAAGAAGCGCTTTTCAAGCCGAGACGGTTCGTTGTTACACTCTGCAACATTGCCGAAATCTGCCTGCAACGCGACGCGGGCAGTGTGCGAAGCTCCAGAGGGATAACCGAAAGACGGACGCGATGCGCAAGGCTCTATCGATCGGCCTGTCACTGGTCGGCGGATTGCTCGCGGGCCTGTTGAGCCTCGGGCATGTCGCCGAGGCCCATGAGGGGCACGACCACGACAAGCCGCCGCCGCTCAATCTGCCGGTGGCGCCGCGCGTGGTCGCGGTGACGCCGGATTTCGAGCTGGTCGGCGTGCTGTCGGGCCCGGACCGCCTCACTGTGTTTCTCCACCGGTTCGCGACCAACGAGCCGGTGGCTGCGGCAAAGATGTCGGTTTCGGCTGATAGCGACACAGTCGAGGCCAAGCACGAGGGTGCTGGCGTTTTCACCGTCGCTGCGCCGTGGCTCAGCACTGGCGGCGAGACCGACCTGATTTTCACTCTGAAGCTCGCCGACGGAAGCGAGGACCTGCTGACGGGACGCCTAGAGGTCCCGCAGGCGCTGGAAAGCAAGCTGCCGACGGCAAATGCTGGCCAAGCGGAATGGCTCGGCAGGGTGGCGAGTGATGCGGTCCTGCTTTGGGCGGTCGCTGGCAGCTTCGCCGCCGGCGTCATGCTGACGTTGCTGTTCGCATCCGGCGGTCGGTCGCGTGCGGCAGACCTCGAGCGGGCGCACGGCGATGGCAAACGGCCGGACCTCGCAACGGCCCAGGCCCCCCAATCGGCTACAGCGATCACGCCTTTGCGGCGTACTGCCGGGACTATCGTTCTGGCGATGCTCGCAGCCACATCCGCTGTGGCCTTCGATGCACGCGCCGCCGAGATCGCTCCGGCCGCGCTCGGCCTGCCATCGATCCCCTCCACCATGGGCACCGACCAGCCGCAGCGCATGCCCGATGCAACGCTGTTCGTGCCGAAGGCGACGCAGCACCTGCTGTCGATCCGCACGCAACGGGTCGAGAGCACCAAGGCTGCCCGAGCGATCGAAATGACGGGACGCGTCACGGTCGGACCCCAGAATCTCGGCCGCGTACAATCAAGCCGGCCTGGCCGCTTCATTGCGGCTGGCGAGTTGGTCGGCTTCGTGGGGATGAAGGTGAAGGCGGGCCAGATCCTGGGCCACGTCGAGACCTACATCGAGGCGGCCGACCGCGCCAACATCGCCAGCCAGATCGCCGAGACAGAAGCGAGGATCTCGAAGAACCGCACCATCCTGTCCCGCTACGACAAGTCACCGGGAGCCGTTCCCCAGGTCAAGGTCGATGAAGTGCGCGGCGAACTCGAGGCACTAACCAAGCGGCGCCAGGAACTGCTGCCCAGCACCTCCGCCCGCGAGCCGCTCGTGGCGCCGATCGGTGGGGTGATCTCGGCAGCCAAGGTCGTGGTCGGTCAGGTCGTCGAACCCTCCGACGTGCTGTTCGAGATCATCGACCCGTCAGAGTTCTGGATCGAGGCCGTCTCGCCCAACGCCCATGACGTGGATGGCGTCACCTCCGCCGTCGCAACAGTCCATGATCACCACACGCTCGATCTCGAATATCTGGGCCGGGGATTGGCGCTGCGCAACCACTCCACAGTGCTCAACTTCAAGGTTCTGTCTTCGCACGAAGAGCTTGCCGTCGGCATGACGGCACGGGTCATCCTCAAGCTAGGGCAGGCGACGGAGGGGTTCATCCTGCCGACATCCGCGGTCGTGCGCGGGCCGGCGGGGCTGCCCATCGTCTGGCTCAAGATTTCAGCGGAACGGTTCGAACCGCAGTTGGTCAAGGTCGAGCCCTTCGATGGCAACACCATCGTCGTGACGGCAGGGCTCAAGGCCGATCAGAGGGTGGTGACGGACGGCGTGACGCTGCTCAATCAGATCCGCTAGAGGCACGCTCCCGATGTTCAACAGTCTCGTCACCGGCAGCCTGCGCAACAGGATCTTCGTGCTGGCGCTCGCTGCCATGCTTGTCATCTACGGCGCGCTTAGCCTACGTACGATTCCCGTTGACGTCTTCCCCGACCTCAATCGGCCGACCGTCACCCTTATGACCGAGACCGAAGGCTTGGCGCCGGAGGAAGTCGAAACCCTCGTCACCTTCCCGGTCGAGACCGCGATGAACGGCATGGCCGGCGTCACGCGGGTCCGCTCGGTCTCCGGCGTGGGTCTATCCATCGTGTACGTCGAGTTCGACTGGGGCACCGACATCTATCTGAACCGCCAGCAGGTCAGCGAGCGGCTCAATATCGTGCGCGAGCAGCTGCCGGCCGGCGTCATTCCGCAGATGGCGCCTGTGACCTCGATCATGGGCGAGATCATGCTGATCGCGGTCGCCAGCACATCGAAGACGCCGATGGAGACGCGGGAACTCGCCGACTGGACGCTCAGGCCGCGGCTGTTGACGATCCCCGGTGTCGCCCAGGTCATCCCCATCGGCGGCGAGGTGAGGCAGTACCGGGTCGCACTCGATACCGCGCAAATGGCCCTGCTCGACATCGGGCGCGAGGAGGTCGAGCAGGCCATCGCCAAGTTCGGCTCCAACACGGCCGGCGGCTTCGTCGACCAGCACGCCCGCGAGTATCTGATCCGCAATCTCGGCCGGACGACGCGGCTCGAGGACTTGCGCAACTTGCCCGTCGCCTATCGCGACCACGTACCGGTGCGGCTCCATCAGGTCGCCGAAGTGGATTACGCCGCGCGCGTGAAGCGGGGCGATGCCGGCTACATGGGCAACCCCGCTGTGATCCTGTCGGTGCAGAAGCAGCCGTCGGCCGATAGCCTCAAGCTGACCGAGGAGGTCGAGGCCTCGCTCAAAGCCCTGCGCAAAGAGCTGCCCGAGGGGGTCGAGGTCAGCGTGCTGTTCCGGCAGGCGGACTTCATCGAGACGTCGGTGGACAACGTGCAGACGGTGCTGCTCGAGGCGATGGTCGTCGTCGCAATCGTGCTGTTCGCTTTCCTGCTCAACTGGCGGACCACGGTCATTTCGCTGACCGCCATTCCGATCTCGATCCTGATCACGGTCATCGTGTTCCAGCAGTTCGGGCTCACCATCAACACCATGACGCTCGGCGGGTTGGCGATCGCCATCGGCGAACTCGTCGACGATGCCGTCGTCGACGTCGAGAACGTGTTCCGGCGCCTGCGCGAGAACGCGGTCAAGGCTGTTCCGCTTCCCGTTCTCCAGGTGATCGCCAGCGCCTCGCAGGAGGTGCGCTCGGGCATCATCTACGCGACGGCGATCATCATCCTCGTGTTCATTCCACTATTCGCGCTGTCGGGCATCGAAGGCCGCCTGTTCGCCCCGCTCGGTGTCGCCTACATCGTTTCGATCCTGGCGAGCCTCATCACCTCGATCACAGTGACCCCGGTGCTGTGCTACTACCTGCTGCCGAATTCGACGGCGATGGCGCACGGCGATGGAGTCATGGTGCGGCTGTTGAAGGCCGGCAACCGCGCCCTGCTCAGCTGGGCGTTCCGTCGGCAGGCGTTCGTCATGGCGGCTGCCGTGTTCGCCGTCATCGCCGCGGCGGCGTCCGCAACCTATCTGCCGCGCGCCTTCCTGCCCGCCTTCAACGAGGGCACGTTGACGATCTCCATGCTGTTCCGGCCGGGCATCTCACTGCCCGAATCCCACAAGGTCGGCCTCATCGCCGAGCGGCTCATCCTGCAGGTTCCCGAGGTCGAGACGGTCGGCCGCCGCACGGGCCGGGCCGAACTCGACGAGCACGCCGAGGGTGTGCACTCGGCCGAGATCGACGTCGACCTGAAGCCGTCCGACCGGGGCCGCGAGGCGATCATCGCCGACATCCGCGCGCGGCTGGCCGTACTGCCGGCCAACGTCAACGTCGGCCAGCCGATCTCGCACCGGCTCGATCACATGCTGTCGGGCGTGCGCGCCCAAATTGCGCTCAAGATCTTCGGCGACGACCTCGATACGCTGCGCGGGCTCGCCGAGCAGATGAAGACCCGCTTCGAGGCGATCCCCGGTCTCGTCGACATCTCGGTCGAGCGTCAGGTGCGCATTCCGCAAGTGCAGGTCGCCGTCGACTACGACGCTGCCTATGCGCATGGCATCGCACCCGCCGCCATCACCGAAGCGTTGGGCCGCCTCATCAACGGTCGCGTCGTCTCCGAGATCGTGGAGGGCACCCGGCGCTATGATGTGGTGCTGCGCGTCGTCGACCGCGACCGTACGACGGAGGGGTTGCGCAACCTGAAGATCGAGACGCCGGCCGGACCTGTGCCGCTCTCGACCTTCGCCCGCATCGTCGAGGACGACGGGCCCAACCAGATCTCACGCGAAAACACCAAGCGGCGCATCTTCGTGCTCGCCAACTCCGACGGCTCGGACATGGCCCGCATCGTCGCAGACATCCGCGCAATCCTTGCCGAGCAGCCCCTGCCCTCGGGCTATTTCTCCTTGCTGGAAGGCACGTTCCAGGCGCAGGAGGAGGCCTCGCGGACGATCGCGCTGCTGTCGCTCGTCTCGCTCGCCGGCATCTTCATCGTGCTGTTCAGCCGCTATAAATCCGCGACCCTCGCCCTCATCATTATGGGCAACGTGCCGCTCGCCCTCATCGGCAGCGTTGCGGCTCTGTGGATCGCCGATCAGACGCTGTCGGTTGCCACCATGATCGGCTTCATCACGCTGGGCGGCATCAGCGCGAGGAACGGCATCCTCAAGATCAGCCATTACATCAATCTGGTGCTGCTGGAGGGCGAGACCTTCGGCCGCGAGATGATCGTGCGCGGCAGCCTCGAGCGGCTGGTGCCCGTTCTCATGACGGCGCTGTCGGCCGGGCTCGCCCTCATCCCGCTGATGATCGGCGCGGACGCTCCCGGCAAGGAGATCCTGCACCCGGTGGCCATCACCATCTTCGGCGGCCTCGTCAGCTCCACGCTACTCGACACGGTGCTGACGCCGATCCTGTTCCTGCGTTACGGCGAGGCGCCGCTGCGCAGGCTCATGGCGGAGCGCGGCGAGCAAGCTCTCGCGCCCACCACCCAGGAGGCCTATTGAGGCATCCAACTCGCTCTCATACCGTCCGGACCAGCGGCTGGCACATCTGACTATCCGGGCGGCCGGTCGGTATTCTCTTTTTGTTGGCGCCTTCCGACACTCGCTCCAAGAGCCGGCCGGAATGCGCGGTGTGCCGAGAGCGATGCGTCAGAAATGCGTTCGGTTGGTATCACACACTCAAAGGAGCCTACATGCTGCGCACTCTCCTCGCTATCCTCGCTCTGGCGCTCGCCGGTCCGGCGATGGCCCATTCCGACAGCAAGTTCATCCAGGGCCCGAATGGCGGCCACATGATCGACGCGGGCGGCGGCGCCCAGCACTGGGAGCTGGTAGCGGCCGGCAATGCGCTGACGCTTTACGTCACAGACAGTGAGGAGAAGCCGCTCGACACGGCCGGCGGCAAGGCTGAAGGCAAGGTGCTGATCGGTGGCAAGACCCATACCGTCGCGTTCGCGCCGGCCGGTGGCAACACTATGAAGGCGACCGGCGAGTTCACGGCTTCCAAGGGCATGAAGGTTATCCTCAAGACCGATGGCGTTGGCGGCAAGAGCTTCCAGGCGCGTCTGACACCACTGAAGTAGGCCGAGGTCCACCCATCATGGCAGCAAGCGCAGCGGGACGGTCCGGCGAAGGTGGTGATCCTCAGTCACCGCCGCTGCCTCCCGATGCGCACGTCCTGCTGTGCGACGACGACCCGGAGCTACGGCGGTTGCTCGCCGGATTCCTGCGCGACAACGGCTACCGCGTGACGCCTATCGGGGACGGCCGCGAAGTCGCTCGGCATGTCGCCGACAGCGCGTTCGATCTCCTGATTCTCGACCTCATGCTGCCTGGACTGAACGGCCTCGAGATTTGCCGGCAGCTGCGGGCGACTTCGCCAATCCCGATTCTCATGCTGACGGCCAAGGGATCAGAGACCGACCATATCGTCGGATTGGAGATGGGGGCAGACGACTATGTCGCCAAACCCTTCAGCCCACCTGAGCTGCTGGCCCGAATTCGCGCCCTGATCCGCCGCTCTCGTATGATCCCGACCGAGCCGCGCCAGTCGGGCCGGCACCTCATCACCTTCGACGACTGGCAGCTCGACACGCTGCGACGCGAACTCAAGAACCCCGACGGCGTCATCATCGACCTGTCGGCGGGCGAGTACGACCTGCTGTTGACCTTCCTGGAAGCGCCCAACCGCATCCTCGATCGCGACTACCTGATGGAGGTCACGCGCAAGAGGACGTCCGCTGGTTTCGACCGCTCGATCGACGTGCAGGTGAGCCGGCTGAGGCGAAAGATCGAGGCACCCGATGCGAGCGAGACGCTGATCAAGACGGTCCGCGGCGCCGGCTACATGCTGACAGCCGAGGTAGCTCGCAAATGATGCGGTGGATCGACACCATCGCCGGGCGCACGATTCTGGTGCTCGTCCTCGGGCTCGGTTCGACGCTCCTTCTTGCTCATTACGTCTACCAGTTCGCCGCCGAGCGCGAGGTTCTGCACGCCAACGCCGACCGCACGGCTGAACGCCTGCTGGTGTTGGCGAAGACCATCACCGCAGTCGATCCGACGGTGCGCGACGACACCGCTCATCGGCTGTCCGGCGGGCCGCTCGAATTGCATTGGAGTGAACGTCCGTTGACGACGGCCGGCGGGGCACTCGACCCTGCCGCAGAAGTGTTGCGCGGGTTCCTGCTCGAGAGGGCGCCGGAATTGCGCACGCGGGGGCTGATCTTCGGATCGAGCCCTGACGCGACAGCCGCGCCCGAGGCATCGGCGCACACCTCCCTCATCTCGTTGTCCCTCGACGACGGTACGTGGCTCAACGTGACGCTGGCGCGTGTGCAATCCACGCGGATCATCTCGCCGAGCTTCATCGTCACGAGTCTGATTGGGGCTCTCGGTGTCATCCTCGTGGCTGTCCTTCTGAGCCGCTGGCTGACACGTCCCTTGAACCGGCTCGCCGACGGCGCGCGGACTCTCTTCGCGACGGGCGATGACGGGGCCGATCTCGAGGAGGCCGGCACACGGGAGGTGCGCACACTCGCCGCCGCGATCAACGAGATGCAGCGGCGCATCCGTCGCCTGTTGGCGGATCGCACGCAGATGCTGGCGGCCATCAGTCACGACCTGCGCACGCCGCTCACACGGCTGCGGCTGCGCGCGGACGGGATCGGCGAGCCGGAGCTGAAACGCGCCTTCGATCGCGACATCGACGAGATGGAGGCGATGATCGATGCCGCGCTCAGCTTCCTGCGCGACAGCACCATCGAGGAGCCGATGGCTCCCGTCGATATCGCGGCCATTCTGCAGACCATCGCTGACGACGCCACCGATGCCGGCCAGGACGTCCGCGTCGAGACACCTCGAAGCCTCGTGACCACCGGCCGCCATCTCGCCCTGAAGCGCGCGCTCACCAACCTGATCGGCAACGCCGTCCGTCACGGCGGGTCCGCCGCGGTCTCGGCCATCGAGACTGCTGAGGGACTCGAGGTCTCCGTCGACGATCGCGGCCCCGGAATTCCCGACGACAAGCTCGAAGACGTATTCGCGCCGTTCTGCCGGTTAGACGAGTCGCGCGGGCGCGACAGCGGCGGCTATGGGCTGGGCCTGACGGTCGCTCGGGGCATCGCGCGCGCTCACGGCGGCGACGTCGATCTCACCAACCGGCCGACCGGGGGGCTGCGGGCGAGGCTGCGACTACCCCGGCGCGGCTTTGTTCAAGTGGAAAAAGGGGGACGAACATGACGAAGAACATTCCGATCTTTGCCTGTGCAGTCATCGCCGGCCTGGCATTCGCGGCAGAGTCTCATGCGCACGACTTGGCCTGACCGCGTGGCATGTCGCGCCAGATGGGTGTCGGCACGTGCGCCAAAGGACCTTGCATGCGCCGCACGTCCTACGATCCTTCGGTCCTGCACAAGCACGTCGCGCCCGACAAGTGCAAAGGTTTTGGAGCGGCAGGATACACCTTCGGCAAGACGTTCGGTGCTCCTGGGGGGATGGCCAACACCCCAGCATTTACCTCGCAGCATACCGTTTTTCGGCTGCGTTTGGCAGCACACCCCTGCATGAGTGCGACGACAAAATGTTGGAAAAACAGACATGGGACAGTCGAGGATGCGTCAGGGCGCATGGCGCTGCACGGGCTGGTGGCGGATGGGGTGTCCGCGTGGGGTTTCGATTAACATATTGAATGTGCAAGTAAAGCTGTCTGCCCTCGACGCTTCACCCCAGCATTTACCCCAGCAGGCCGGCGTGCTCCGGCCTGCCTGCGGGTGCACGGCGGGGCCTGCTACGCCACCTCGTCCACCTCGCCCATCCGCGACACTTCGGCCGCTGCAGCCCGCGTACCCTCCTGGCCCACGACGGTCGGTGTTGGGGGGTGTCGTGTCGAGTTCTTGGTTCGTACTGCCGACGGTCGGAATCGGAGATAGAGCAGGAGTGCGCTGAATTGCCAAAAGACGGCGCAAATGACCCCAACCAGACTCAGTGTCGGGGATCAACACTCGTGTGGCAAAAGTGCAAGCCCAGCGGGCAATGACGCTGTGCAGTGCAACAAGCTCGCCTTGAAGGCCTGCCGACATCGATGGCAGCTTACCCCTCGGGTCCGTCTCCGTTCTCATCGACGAGGAGGGCCACTGAACGAAGGCGCTACGCGCCAGCCTGAGGCGGGTGCCGTTGTGCGCTGAGACGGTCGTGGGCGAGATCGGTGAGCGATAACAGAGTGGGAAGTGTCCTGGCTTGAGGATCAAGGGGTTAGCAACCCTACCCTCAAGACAG
>JBGSQO010000277.1:0-2590 GCA_041738055.1 Filomicrobium sp. | reverse complement strand
GCCGAGGAACTCGATGCGGACTGGGCGCAGATGCGCGCCGAGCACGCCCCGGCCGATGCCGCCCTCTACAAGAACCTCGCGTTCGGCATGCAGGGGACGGGCGGCTCAACGGCCATGGCCAACTCCTACGAGCAGATGCGCAAGGCCGGAGCGGCTGCCCGCGCCATGCTCGTGTCGGCTGCCGCCAAGGACTGGGGCGTGCCGGAAGCTGAGATCACGGTCGCCAAGGGCGCTATCGCTCATGCCGGCAGCGGTCGCAGTTCGAGTTTCGGAGCGTTCGCAGCGGCCGCCGCCAAGCTCCCCGTTCCGACCGACGTCAAGCTGAAGGACCCGGTTCAGTTCACGCTGATCGGCACCGACGTGCCCAAGCTCGACAGCGCGGCGAAGTCGTCGGGGACCGCGCAGTTCACCATGGATGCGTCCCGGCCGGGCATGCTGACCTGCCTGATCGCGCGGCCCGACCGCTTCGGCGGAAAGCTGAAATCCGTCGACGACATCGCCGCGCGTAAGGTGCCGGGCGTGGTCGACGTTCGCGTCATCCCGCAGGGCGTGGCCGTCTACGCCAAGGGCTTCTATGCCGCGAGCCAGGGCCGCGAGGCCTTGAAGGTCACCTGGGACGACAGCGCCGCCGAGACCCGCTCGACCGATACGCTGATTGCGGAATTCCAGATTCTCGCGGCGACGCCCGGCAAGGCCGTCACCACCAAGGGCGATGTCGGCGGTGTGTTCGCCAAAGTGCCCGGCCAGATCGTCGAGGCCGAGTACGTGTTTCCCTATCTGGCGCACGCGCCGATGGAGCCGCTCGACTGCCTGATCGAAGCCAATGAGGACGGCGCGCAGGTCTGGGCCGGCTCACAGATGCAAACGCTCGACCAGACCGTGACCGCCCAGATCCTGGGGCTGCGGCCCGAGGAGGTTAAGATCACCACGCTGTTTGCCGGCGGCAGCTTCGGCCGTCGCGCGACGCCGGTCGGCGATATGGTGGCGGCGGCTGCCGAGGCGGTGAAGGCCATCGACCGCACGGCGCCCGTCAAGGTCATCTGGACGCGTGAGGACGACATCCGCGGCGGCTATTACCGGCCGCTGTACGTCCACCGCATGCGCGCCAGTTTGGACACGGCCGGCGACATCGCCGCCTGGGAGCATACCATCGTCGGCCAGTCGCTGATTGCGGGCACACCGTTCGAAGCCATGATGATGAAGGACGGTATCGATCCAACGACGGTCGAGGGCGCCGACGATCTGCCCTACGGCCTCGCCAATATGAGCGTGTCCGTCCACACACCCAAGGTCGGCGTGCCGGTGTTGTGGTGGCGATCGGTCGGGCACACGCACACGGCCTATTCGACCGAGACGTTCCTCGACGAGTTGCTGGCACTAGGCGGCAAGGACCCGGTCGCCGGCCGCCTTGCCCTGATGGGCGACACGCATCCCCGCCATGCCGGCGTGCTGAAAGCCGTCGCCGAGATGGCCGACTGGGGCGGCCCCGTTCCCGAAGGACGGGCGCGCGGTGTGGCCGTGCACCGGTCGTTCAACTCCTACGTCGCCGAGATCGCGGAAGTCTCCAAGGGAGCGGACGGGGCGCCGCGCGTGCACAAAGTCTGGTGCGCGGTCGATTGCGGCGTGGCGGTCAACCCCAATGTCATCGCGGCGCAGATGGAAGGCGGCATCGGCTTCGGCCTCGGCCACGCGCTCTATGCCGCGATCACGCTGAAGGATGGCCGTGTCGCAGAGAGCAATTTCGACACCTACCGCTCGCTGCGCATCAATGAAATGCCCCAAGTCGAGGTCCGTATCGTCAAGTCGGCGGAACCCCCGACGGGTGTCGGCGAGCCGGGTGTGCCGCCGATCGCGCCGGCTGTGGCCAATGCGTGGGCCAAGCTGACGGGCACGCGCGTGCGGCGCCTCCCGTTCGTCAACGCGTGAGGTTTGCAGAGTGCATTCCGGCCGGCTCCCCGGAGGGGAGTCGGAATGCAGAATCAAAGAATTTCGTGAGGTCGAGGATGGCACTGAGCAGATACATCGGACCAATGGCTGCAGTGGCTCTGACCGGCGGTCTCGTGGCCGCCGTCGCAGCCGACACGTCCGGCCCCGCACCACAGGCCGCCGACGAGCGTTTCGTCTGCGTCAAGAAGTGGGGCCTCGGCCGGAACGAGGGCTTCTGTGGCTTTGCCCGCGAACAGGTGAAGGGGGAGGTGGCGATCCGCATCGTCCGCCTCGACCGCACCGTCTGGCGCACGGGCGGCACACCCTGCAGCGGCGGTCAGAACCTCAAGGACCTGATGCCGGGCGTGACCATCCGCGTGCCGCTCGACTGCCTGTGAGGCGCGCCTGATGGACGACGACGTACCGGCGTCCGCGACCGATCCTAGGCTCAGACGCGTTGTCGGCATCGTCGCGGCCTTGAACCTCGCTTATTTCGGGGTGGAACTGTCCGTGGCGCTGGCCATCGGCTCGGTGGCGCTGCTGGCCGACAGCATCGATTTCCTGGAGGATGCCTCCGTCAACCTGCTGATCGCGGTGGCTCTCGGCTGGACGCTGGCGGCGCGGGCGCGGGTGGGCATGGGGCTCGCCGGACTGATCCTGGTGC
>JBGSQO010000560.1:0-2429 GCA_041738055.1 Filomicrobium sp. | reverse complement strand
GCGCGCCTATCGCTCGGTCGCCGAGGTGCTCGAGGACGTCACCGCCATCCTGACGCCGGCCGCCCCCGGCCCGGCGCCCCAGCTGTCGGAGGGCATCACCGGTTCGCCGATTTTCAATGGGCTGTGGACCTATCTCGGCATGCCGGCCATCAGTTTGCCTGTCCTAGAGGTCGACGGCCTGCCGCTGGGGGTCCAACTCGTCGGCGCGCGCGGCGATGACGGCCGCCTGCTCAGAACCGCCCGCTGGCTGGTCGAGCATCTGGCGGCGTAAGGCTTAGGCTCAATCGGCAGCAGCCCTGGGCCGTCTGTTACTTGGCGAGCAGGCCCGGCCAACGCGCGTCGCCTTTGACGATGCGCTTGGTGGCGTCCTTCTCCCAGGTTGATTGCGTCGGCTTGTTGTAGTTGAGGTAGAGCTTGCCGCCGACGATGCTCCACGCTTGCGGGTCGCCCTTGGCGGTGTAGCCCTCACTGACGGCCCAGGCGCAGTAGCCGCCGTACTGCGGCGCAAACGTGTGCGGCGCGGCCTGGAAGGCAGCCCTGTTCGCCTCGCTGGCAAAGCGCCATTCCGCGCCCTCGTGCTGCAGCGTGATCGCCTTGGACCCGACGACGGCCTTGCCTTCGGTATGGTAGGCGACCGCATCGTAGCCGCCCACCGCGACGCCCTTGACGATGCCGGTGAACACAGGGGCCGTCTTGGCCTCGGCCGCGCCGATGACCGTCAGCGAGGCAAGGGCCAGCATGAGTGCAACTGCAGCGGCGATCACGGCTGCGGCATTCACGATCCTGTCGAAGGTCATGGGTCTCGATCCTCCCGTCGAAAAACTTGACAGGCGTTCTGGAGCAAGTCTCGTTCACGTGCCAGCCAACACCCGGTGAAGGGATCGTGATCGCATGCGGCCTGCACCAGCGAGCCAGTCTCCCGCCTGCCGGCTGCTGTTCGTCTACGGCACGCTGATGCCGACCGCGACCAGCGTCTTGGGTGGGATCGAGCGGGCGCGACTGGCGGCGGTCGCGGTCGATCTCGGCCCGGCGACGGTGTGTGCCCGCCTGTATGATCTGGGCGGCTACCCCGGTCTCGTGCCTGATCCTGCCGGCACGGTGGAGGGGGAGCTTCTGGAGCTAGCCGACCCGGACGCCACATGGCCTTGGCTCGATGCCTACGAAGGGGTGGCGCCGGCAGGTGGTTCTGCGACCGACGAGTATCGCCGCCAGATCGTGCCGGTGCGCCTGCTGTCTGATCCGAACCAGGACATGGCGGCATGGGCCTACGTAATGGCGCGAGAGCCGGCTGGTCTCACCCCTTTGCCGATGCGGCGTTGGGTCGCATGAGCGCAGCATAGTTCAGGGTCCCGTCGGTGATCCTGTCGGCGGCATCGCGCGTTTCATTGATACCAGCCTATCCCTGTCCGGTTTTCCATCCGCGTCTCCGGCGAGGCTAGCGACAGTTGCTCCCGTTTTTCGAGGCTTCGACGCATGCAGCACCAGAAGGTACTGAAGGTCGAGATTCGCACGTCTGCGGTGCGCAAGTCTCAGAATGGCGCCAAAGAGCACAACGGCCGGGACCACGTCGCCATCGCTGGCGGCGGTGAGCCAGGGGCCTGCGAGATAGAGGCGGCGGCCGATTTGGACACGTTGTCCAGGCTGCTGTCGCAACGAAACTTGGAACTGCTGCGTCTCATCAAGCGCGCCGAGCCGCAATCGGTAGCTGAACTGGCGCGACTGTCCGGCCGCCCGAAGGCGAGCCTGATGTTGACGCTGCGTCGTCTGGCCCACTTCGGCATCATCGTCTTCGAGGTGGCAGATGAACGGCGCAAGGTCCCGCGCGTGTCGTGCGACAAGCTGCTGTTGGAGGTCGCGATCGAACCGGTTCGGGCGCTGAACGGGGAGGCCGATGGACGGGACGAGGTTATTTGAACGCTGTGCGAAAAAATTGTGCGCCGGGCGATGATATGACAGGCAAGTGACGGAGGTGGGAGGAGAACGCCTGTCGCCCTCACAGACGCTGAACCGGCCCCGCGCCAGCCTCCCCGCACCCCCGTCGTCGATCTGTCATATGGCGCCGTGCAGCAAATGGCACCGATGAAATTAACCAAGGTGTTTTCGCGAATTGGTGTGTGGTCAAGATTTCGCGGCGCTTTGCGGCGAAAAAGCACCCATCGACGTTACCCCGCTACCGCTGCTGCCTCGTAATCTGCGGCCGCCTGCAGCCAGGCTTCCTCGGCCAGCATGAGTTCCTTGGCAAGCGTGCCCCTCTCCTCGGCGGCCTTGCGCGCCTTGGCCGGATCGCGGGTGTAGACTGCCTGATCGGCGAGCAGATCATCCAGGGCGGCGATCTTCTTTCCCAGCGTCTCGACGCGCTTTTCCGCGTCCTGCATCACCTTTTTCAGCGGCGCCACCTCGGCGCGGCGCTGGGCCGCCAGCCGCCGCTC
>JBGSQO010000242.1:0-1742 GCA_041738055.1 Filomicrobium sp. | reverse complement strand
GCGTCAAGCCATGTTCGGCAGCCTGTGGGACGGTTTTCGCCCGCTGCGGCCCTACCGCTGGCGGACCCGGACGGGCGAGCTGATCGAAATTGCGGTGACGACGTGGCCGGGCCTGCGCGTGCCGATCCACCTCACCTACGTCATGTTTCTCGCCACCCGCTCGCCCGCCCTTGCGGACGCCTATTTCGGCGCGGCGCTGACGGCTGCCCGCATCAGCGGCGTGGCGCCTTCGATCCTGCTGCATCCGACCGAGTTCCTGGGCGCCGACGATACCGACCGACTGGCGTTCTTTCCCGGCATGGGCCTCCAGTCCGAGGCAAAACTCGCCGTCGTCGACAAGGCCCTGGCGCGTCTTGCCGCGCGCTTCCGCGTCGTGACCATGGCCGAGCATGCGCAGATCGCGGCCGCCGGACGGTTGGGGATGCGCGCTGTTCCCCCAACAATCGCGCGACAGCCGGCCAGCCTCGCCCCCGCAGTTCGTCCCGTCGACAACATCACCGCGCGATGAGGAGGACGCCCGAGACCACGAGTGCGATGCCGAGAACATTGGTGAGACGTGCCGGCTCGGCGAACAGCAGGATGCCGGCCGTCGCCACCGCCACGGTGCCGAGACTCGTCGCGATCGGGTAGGCGACGCCGAGCGGAAGGGTTCGAATGGCATAGAGATAGCTGACGAGGAGGAGCAGGCTGCCGCCGCCGCCGATCCACAGCCAGGGGTTCGTGATGATGGCCACCGCATTCTGCAGCGACACTTCGAGCCGCAGCGTTTCCATCAGCTTCTTGAAGCCGATGTTCGCCGTGACGTTTCCGACGACGCAAAGCAGGAGCGCAATCCAGCTGCCAAGACCCATGAAACGCGTTTCCCTGATTGAATGCGGGCGATGTTCCGGTTCGAGCCATCGCTAACGTCCCGTCTAGCAGAGACGACGGGTAATCTCCGGACACACTGCAAGAATGCTGAATCGGCAAGGTGACAGGATGAGTGCAACCGAGATGACCACCGAACGCGGATGGGCCGGGACTTCGGCCCAGACCCTCACGGCTATTCTGGTCGCGTTCGCCCTTTTACATTTGGCGCTGACGTTCGCGCTGCCGGATGTCGAGGTGCGGTTCATGCTGGGCGATCGTGCCCTGGACCGGCTGGACAAACTGCGCTCGCTGCTGGCCGCGGCAAACCTATCGGAGGGATTGGCGATCCTGATCGCCCAAGGCTCTCCCGGCGATTATGCCCTGCTGGCGCCAGCCTATGCCTTGGGTGGTGCCTTTGGCGTCATGCTGCAGTCGCTCGCTCTCTATCTCGTGGCGCTCGCCTGCCTGTTCCACCTCGTCCGCGCCGAGTTCGGGGAGAACACGGCCATCGTGGCTACCGTGATTTATGCGTTATTGCCCGCGACGATTTTTCATCCGCAGGCCTTGGTTTCAGAGGCGATATCGAACCCGCTCATCATCATTGCCGCATATCTGGTGATGCGGGCTGTGCGCTCGGCAAACTTCATGTCCCTCGGCGCGGCAACGGGATTGGTCTCGGTCGTCGTCTTTACCCGGCATGCTTATCTGCTGCTGCCGCTCCTCGCCGCATTGTTCATCTTATTCTTTTGGCCGCGCCGCGAAAGCCGGAGACTCGCGACCGTCGCGGCCGTCGCGCTCGGCTATGCGGTTCCTGTGGTGTGGTCGCTCGTCGTCCTCGTGACGCCGGTCGAGACTGAGCGGGCGAGTGCCGGCGGGCTCGGCGCCAACCTGCA
>JBGSQO010000240.1:0-4038 GCA_041738055.1 Filomicrobium sp. | reverse complement strand
AAATCGCGGGTCCCGAGGGCATTCAACAGAATAGGCAAAACGGTCGCGTCCTGACGCTCGTCTAGAGACAAGCGGCAGGAGCGTTACATGCGTACCAACACCCTTGGCACACTCAGCCTGTTCACCGCGGCCGGCCACCGCAAGTACCTCACGTCTGATGAACGACGGCGCTTCCTCGATGCGGCGCCGCGTAGTTCAAGGCCCGAAGTACAGACGCTTTGTGCGGTTCTCGCTTACACGGGATGCCGGATCTCCGAGGCCCTGGAGCTTGCGGCAAGCTCGTTCGACATCACGGACGGCTTCGTCGCCATCCGCTCGCTCAAGAAGCGCAGCAAGGTCCCGATCATTCGCGAGGTGCCGGTGCCATCGGAGCTCCTCGAGCTATTGCTGGAAGTGCATGGCATTGACGCTTCTCACTCGGGCAGGCTCTGGCCGTGGTCGCGCAGCAGGGCCTGGCAGCTCGTCAAGCAGGTCATGCGCGAAGCGGGTATCGCCCCCGGCCCTCATGCGACGCCGAAGGGCCTGCGCCATGGCTTCGGCTTGCACGCGATCCGCTGCGGGGTGCCCGTCAATCTCGTGCAGCGATGGCTCGGTCACGCCAGCATGAATATGACCGCGATCTACCTGCAGGCCATGGGCCGCGAGGAACGGGATATCGCCGCCCGGATGTGGGAACGAGGAAGCCCGATGGATCGCCCCACGACGCCCGGTCAGCACGCCGCCATGTGACGCCGGCCGAAGCCGTCAGACGTCGAAATGCACAGCGGGCGAGAAGCCTCTAGCCGACAGGTCCTTGCCTTCAAAACCTCGACAGTTGGCGACAACGGCCGTGCCGCCGATCCGGTAGCGACGGCGGATATGCGTGTGCCCGTGCACCCAAACCGGCACGTTGGGGAATTGCGCGATGCGCTCGTCAAGGTCGCTGGCGTAGGCACCGTTGAGCCCATTGTCGACGAACTGCGGATTAAGTCCCTGCCGGCTCGGCGCATGGTGGGTGATGACCACCGTCGGCTTGCCTTTGCTCTCAGCAAGGCAGCGCTGCAGAGCTTGCCACGACGCATCGAACGCTTCGAGCGCGTCCTCGGGCCGAAACTTCGCGAGGATCTCCCGGCCCTCGCCGATGCGTGTGCGCTTCTTGACGAAGAAGTATTCACCCATGCGACGTCGCACTCCGTTCATGGCGGCTTCGCTGCGCCGTTCGAATTCAGACCAAAGCGTCGAGCCGAAGAAGTGCACGCCGTCGAACTCGACGGTCTCGTTGTCCAACACGGTGACGCCGGGAAGCTGACGGCGCAGGAACGGCACCGTGTCCTCGAAGACGCCGTCGTAGTGATCGTGGTTTCCGGCGATGAGGAGGACGTGGGCGAAGTTCGCGCGTGCTTCGTCGATGAAGCGCATCACCCGCGTTCGCTGATCGATGCTGTATTTGTCGGTGCGCGCGGGATCGAGGCAGCGCGCGTGGCAGAGGTCGCCCGCAATGATCAGGATATCGCCCTTGGGCAGTCTCTGGTTGAAGCCTTGCGACTCAAGATGCAGGTCGCTGAGGTAGTGGCAGCGCATCGCCGGAGCCTCCCGTCTCGAATCTGATGAGACCCGGAGCATGCGTGAGGTCCGCGCGGTTGTCGGTTAAGCGGCGTTAACGCTTACGCGCACGACCTAACCATCCAGATGATCGAGCACCTTTCGTCCCATTTCCTCGATTGTGTTGAAGTTTGCGAGTAGCTGCGGATGAAACACGAGCGGCCGCGCTCCTTCGCCGATGGAGTGCAGCATCCAGGGCCGAAAAAACTCCATCTGCTTCAGCTCAGCGCCTAAGCGCTCGTGCTCTTGGAGATTACCGCCAAAAAGAGCCACGTTCTTTGCCTTTTCGAGTGCCT
The DNA here is from genome assembly GCA_041738055.1 of Filomicrobium sp. GTDB lineage: Bacteria > Pseudomonadota > Alphaproteobacteria > Rhizobiales > Hyphomicrobiaceae > Filomicrobium. Next base: position 2,161 of record JBGSQO010000240.1, on the reverse strand, counting down.
GATAGGCCGTCTCATTGGCTGGATCGACATTGTACGGGGGTATGTACAGCGGGATGCGATGCGCCAGTGCGTGGCGGTAGTTGTCCACCACGTCAAACCAATCATCGAAACGCTCAATCGACGTTCGCAGCCCAACTGGGAGAGCATCCCGGACAGCTCTATTGTCCCGCCTCAGCCCCACCCACGCCTCTGGCAAGTCCGTCCCGTCTGCGCGCCGCACGCCCTTCTCGACAACCCAGATCCAAGCAAGATTGTCCGCTGCGGCGAACACGTTGAACACCGAAGCCTGGATGTTGATCTCCGCGTCATCCCTTATTTCCCGGTCGACGGGCTCGATGCGTTCCGGCGGGATGAGCGCGAACACGTTCTCTATGCACCTCGCCAAGGTCTTAAGGCGCCGCACAAACCCATGGTGCGCAAACTCCTTCGCGCGTTCCTGAGCGAAAGCGTGGCGCAAATACCGCTCCTGCAAGGCGACCTGCTTGGCTGGCACTGTTGCGAGTTCGCGACGAAGGTCGGCGAGCGCATGTTCTGTGAAGTACACGCGTTTCGCCTCCCGATACGCTGTCCATCCGTTTCACGAATGGTAGCTGACTCGAGAGGGTGCCTGTCACGCACCGCATGCGTAAACGCGATGCCCAATCAGCATCGCCGAATGCACCTGAGCACGCATCCGTGCGTGACAGGTGCGTGACAGAGCGGTTCTTGTTTTTGAAGTGTTAGGCTAAGTCATTGAAGTAATTGGTGGAGCCGAGGGGAATCGAACCCCTGACCTCTGCAGTGCGATTGGAACGGTCATGAGCCGGCTGTCTCGCGCGCGGCTGCGGATCGCAGAGGCTCTCATTTCAGAACGCCAAAAGAACCCGGACACCGAGATCGAACACCAACCGTCAAATGGTCGGGAGTTGCCCCACGCCGCAAGAGCGGACCAGGGGCGGAATAAGACTCGCTCTCAGGCGTTCTCCTCCCAGGGCGCGGTCCATCGGGTCGCTTGACCGCGCGCGACCAGGGAGGCGTCACCATGGCTGAACCGCAGCGTCGAGAGCGGACCGAGTTGCCGCGTGAGACGTCGGCGCCCGGGCGCTCAGGCGACGAGGACCTGCTGCGGGCGCTGGCGCGGGTCGATGGTCCTGACCCAGCCGAGACCGGCGGGGTCCGAGGCTGGCTAATCGGGATCATCCTGCTCGGGCTCGCCGCCGTCTTGCTGTTCGCGATCAATCCGCTGTCGTCGACCAGTCCGGCGTCCGTGCGCTACGAGACCGCGCCCGTGACGACCGGGGAGCTCACCGTGCGGGTCACCGCCACCGGGACGCTGGAGCCAACCCGCATCGTCGAAGTGTCGACCGAGCTGTCGGGGCTCATCCGGGCCGTCCACGTCGACAACAACGACCGCGTGACGGCCGGCCAGGTCCTCGCCGAACTCGATACCAGCGCCATCGACGACGAGCACGTGCGGGCCGATGCCAATGTCGATGTGGCCAAGGCCAAGTTGAAGGAGGCGCAGCTCGAACGGCGCGTTCTGACCCAGGAACTGACGAGGAAGAAAAAACTCGCATCGGCCGGCCATTCCGCCGAACGCGAACTGACGATTGCCGAGGGCGACGCGGCCAGAGTGGGCGCACGCATCGAGGCCCTCGAGGCCGAATTGGTAGCGGCCGAGGCGGACCTGCGGATCTCGACGGCGCGGCTGGCCAAGGCGCGCATCGTGGCGCCCATCGATGGCGTCGTTCTCAGGCGCAACATCGAACCGGGCCAGACCGTGGCGGCCTCGCTGTCGGCCCCGGTCCTGTTCCGGCTCGCCCCCGATCTTGGGGACATGCAGGTGCGCGTCGACGTCGACGAGGCCGATGCGATGAAGGTCAAGCCGGGGCAGAGCGCGACCTTCGACGTGCACGCGCTGAAGGACGAGCAATTCGAGGCGCGCGTCAAGATGATCTACATCGGTCCGGAAATCGTGGAGGGCGTGGTGACGTACAAGGCGATCCTGACCTTCGACAACAAGCGGCTCGGCCTGAAGCCGGGCATGAGTGCCAATGCCGATATCGAGGTGGAGCACGTCGCCAAGGCCCTGCTCGTCCCCAACGCTGCCCTGCGGTTCGTGCCGCCGGCGACCACGCCGGATCGGCCGGCCGCAGAGGGCGACTTGTTACAGCAGATCGCC
>JBGSQO010000161.1:0-1536 GCA_041738055.1 Filomicrobium sp. | reverse complement strand
CCCCTGCGCGGGACGGCACCAGCCGACAAGGCCACCGGCGGTTGGGAGCCCAAGGTCGCCGATGCGGCCGCCGTCAAGGGTCCAGGCCTGCGCGGCTCCAGCCGGTAGGTGTTCTTGATTGCGCCTTCCGACACTCCCTCTTCCGGTGCTTCGGATGCCCACTCCGCATCAGCACCGCCGAGCGCCGGCCGGAAGGCGCCGTCATCCCCCTCACCCCGTCCTACACGGGGAGAGGGTCGGGGTGAGGGGCAGGATCAAGCCGCAGCATCTTTGGCTGCCCCTCACCCTGGCCCTCTCCCCATTGCAAGTGCAGGGCAATAGGGAGAGGGGATGCCAGCGTCTTCCGATGGCTCTTTGATTGCGCCTTCCGACACTCCCTCTTCCGGTGCTTCAGATGCCCACTCCGCATCTGCACCACCGAGCGCCGGCCGGAAGGCGCCGCGCTCAGCGATGGTACGGCAGATAGCGGCGGACGCGGTCGACCGTGCCCTCTCTGGGGGGCGCGCCATCGATCGAGGCCGACTGCTCCCAGATCGCGCCGCCGGCCAACGCAATCCGGTCGGTGATGGCCACGAGGCTGCCCGAGCGCGAGCTGGTCGAAAGCGCGCGCGTGACACGGCCGCTAGCGATCGCTTCGACCAGCGGGATCATCAGGCGCAGGCTGTCGACGGGAAGGTCCTCGTAGCCGCGGCCGTCGAGCATCAGCGAGTAGAAGCGGTCCTCGAGCAGGATGAGATCGAACGGGCAGGCGCCGGGGGCATAGGGGGCGACGTGCAGGCGCCAGTAGCCGCCCGGCTCCTCGTCCGTGACGCGAGCGCAATCCCTCACCGTCGGCGCCCAGTAGCGCAGGGAGGCGATCGTCGCGGCCCGCTCGGCGCGATAGATGTCGTCGGGATGCATGTTCGAGGCTCCGGTCCGATGAGGGGCGGCTGCGGGGACGCGGGAACCGCGCGCGCACTTCATGACAGTCTAACGATGCAATCGTTTCCCCGCCATTTGACGGGTGCGCGCAGCTACGTAGACGTGAGCCCAGCTGTTGCATGGCTGCGTGCGAGCGCCTCCAGAGCCGCGGCCGTGGTGCAGGAGGGGACCCAGCCGGTCGCGCGTAGTGCCGCCGTATCGACCACGAGGTCGCCGGTGAGCCGCGCCATGGCTTCGGCTTTGCCCATGAGACGGGCGAGAGCTGCGAGTGGCGCCACGGGCACGCTGAGCAGTCCAGGGGGGCGGCCGAATCCCTGGCGCAAGTGAGACAGGATCTGTGGGACAGTGACCGGCGTGTCGTCGGCGACGAGGAAGGTCCGCCGGCTTGTGCGCGGCCTGTCCAGCACATGCTCGACGGCGGCGATGAGATTTTCGAGTGCCAGGATCGAGCGACGCGCGGTGAAGGCGCCGAACGGCAGCGGCCAGTCGGATGCGGCAAGCCGCGTCAGGATCGCCATGTTGCCCTTGACGCCGGGGCCGTGGATCAGCACTGGCCGCAAGACCGTCCAGTGGGTCGGTCCGTCGGGGTCGAGTGCGGCTGCCAAGGCGCGCTCG
>JBGSQO010000217.1:0-15841 GCA_041738055.1 Filomicrobium sp. | reverse complement strand
CGCGACGGTCAGGCCGCGGTCGAGGGCATAAGGAACGACACGGGCGATTGCCGCGAGTGCCCAGTCGCGGCCGACGCCGAGCTTGGCTTTGAGTTGGATATCCGAGACCGGCACCGACAGGTTGACCATGCCGACGCCGCTTGCAACGGCGGCATCGACGTCGGCTTCCCGCATGCGCCCCCAAGCTATCGGCCGGGCCGATAGCCTCTCGTCGACGATGGCGCGGATCGCCTCGATCTCGTCGGGGCCCATCGACGGCGTCCCGGCCTCCAGCTCGGCGACACCGGCCGCCGAAAGTGCGCGGGCGATCTCCACTTTTTCCGCGATGGTGAAGGAAACGCCGGGCGCCTGTTCGCCGTCACGCAGCGTCGTGTCGTTGAGGAAGATGCGCGGCTGGGGGTGCTCAATCGACATCTGAGACCTCGCGTTCGGAGTGACGGGGCAACGTCGCACTCAGGCGTAGGCGGGCTGGAAGCTGTCGGCGGCTGGGCCGTCGTTGCTCCAGAACGGCGACAGTTCGCGCAGCCGGGCGATGATTCCGGGCATCGCCTCCAGCACCTGGTCGACATCGGCGTCGGTGTTGTCCCGGCTGAACGAGAAGCGGATGGCGCCGTGGGCGGCGGTGTAGGGAACGGACATGGCGCGCAGGACGTGGCTCGGTTCGAGCGATCCCGACGTGCAGGCCGATCCGGACGAGGCGGCGATGCCGGCGCGATTGAGGAGCAGCAGGATCGCTTCGCCCTCGATGAACTCGAAGGCGATGTTGGACGTGTTCGGAAGCCGGCTAGCGGCATCGCCGGTGACGAACGAATTGCCGATCCTCTGCAGGAGCCCCTCTTCCAACCGGTCGCGCAGCCGAGCGATCTCGGCCATGTCGGAAGTCAGCGACTGATGCGCGATCTCGGCGGCCTTGCCGAGGCCGACAATGCCCGGCGTGTTCTCCGTACCGGCGCGGCGACCGCGCTCCTGGTGCCCCCCCTTCAGCAGTGAGCGGAAGCGCACGCCGCGGCGAATATAGAGTGCACCGATTCCCTTGGGTCCGTGGAGCTTGTGGCCCGACAACGACAGCATGTCGATGGGCGTGGCTTTCAGATCAATGGGTATCTTGCCGACGGCCTGCACGGCGTCCGTGTGGAACAGCGCGCCGACCTCCTTGGCCAACTCCGCCAACTCCACGACGGGATTGATGGTGCCCGTCTCGTTGTTGGCCCACATGATCGAGACGATGGCGACCTTGTCGGACAGCGCCTTGCGGTAGGCTTCCAGGTCGAGACGGCCCTGCTTGTCGACGCCGATGACGTGGACCTTCGTCCCGCGCGTCTTTTCCAGGTGCTCGCACATGGCGAGGATCGCGGGATGCTCGACCGCACTCGTAATGATCTCATTGCGGCTCGGGTCGATCTCGAGGGCGGACAGCAGGGCGGCGTTGTTGCTCTCCGTGCCGCCCGAGGTGAATACGATCTCATGATCGTGCGCGGCCCCGAGCAGGGTCTGTAGGTTTTCGCGTGCAGCCTTCACCGCGCCGCCGACGCCGTGCATGGAGGAGGGGTTGCCGAACTGCTCTGTGAAGAACGGCAGCATGGCGGCAACCACGCGTGGATCGACGCGGGTCGTGGCGTTATTGTCGAGGTAGACGGGACGGGGAGACATGCTTTTGCTCCTGCTGGCCTTGGCCAAGGGGTATCGACAGGTCCGATAGGCTCCGACTGCCCCTACGGGGCGAGAGGCACCTCAGTTGGCTGCGGATTGCACGGGGATCACGCGCAACGGCAACCCCGTGCGTTCGATCAGGCGCTCCTGCACGCCGTTGACCGTCATGGCGGCGAGCTGGCAGTTGACGCAGGCGCCCGTCAGCTTCAGCAGCACCTTGTCGCCGTCGACGTCGATCAGCTCGCAGTCACCGCCGTCACGCTTCAGGGTCGGCCGCACCTCCTCGATCACCTCCTCCACCAGCTTGATCTTCTGCAGGGTGGTGAGTTTGGGCTTCGGCTTGAGGGCTGCGGCGCGGTACTCGTCGTTAAAGATTTCAAGCGCGACGAAGTCCTCGGAGACTTCGATTTTTGCCTTACCCGTCTGAGGCTTGCGCTTGACGCCGGAGGAGTCCGCCGTCGCTCCGGGCACGAAGGCCGCCTCGGCTTTCAGCGTGCCATCGGCGACCATCGCCGCATTGGTGCGCGCCAGCACGGCCTCGATGGCTTCCGCGCAGGTCGCGCAACTGCCGCCCGCCTTGGTGTAGAAGGTCACCATCTCCAGGCTCGTCAGCTTGTTGACGCGGATTGCCGTCTCCAGCATGCCTTCGTCGACGCCGAAGCATTTGCAGATCAGCGCGCCCTCTTCGTGGTCGTCCGCCCACTCCTCGCCGCGGAAGTTGGCGACAGCGGCCTGCAGCGCCTCGTAGCCCATTACCGAGCAGTGCATCTTTTCGGGCGGCAGGCCGCCGAGGAAATCGGCGATATCGGCATTGGTCAGCTTCAGGGCCTCATCGAGTGTCTTGCCGATGACGAGTTCCGTCAGGGCCGAGGACGAGGCAATTGCCGAGCCGCAGCCGAACGTCTGGAAGCGGGCGTCCTCGATGCGCTCGGTTGCCGGATCGACCTTGAGCATCAGCTTCAAGGCATCCCCGCAGGCGATGGCGCCGACCTCGCCGATAGCGTTGGCTTCAGCGAGGTTGCCTGCGTTCTTCGGATTGAAGAAATAGTCCTTGACCTTGTCGGTATAGTCCCACATCGATCTTGCCCTCAGCAGAATGACTTGCCGCAATTGCACTTGGAGGCCGCATTTGGGTTTTCGAACGAAAAGCCTGCCTTGCCGACTTCCTCGACGAAATCCACCCTGACACCGGTGAGCATCGGAGCTGATTGCGGATCGACAAAAATGCGGATACCGCCGCTTTCGACGATGGCGTCGTCCTGGCGCGGCGAAGCATCGAGGCCGATCTTGTATTTGAATCCGGAGCATCCGCCCGGCTCGACCATGATGCGGAAACCCGCACCTTCCTTGCCGGCCCTGGTCATTGCCTTTTTCACCGCGGTGATGGCGTTGTCGGTGAGGGCTATCATTGCTGCCTCCATGCGCTGGCGGTTGAGAGCTGCGGAAACAAAAGCAATCCTCGTGCCACTTTGCAACCCAATGTTTTTACTTTGTTTTATAGGCATTCGGTGTTGTCGCATCCCCGACAAGCGCGCTTTCCGACAAGCCCAGGCGGCCCAAGCGTTTGGCAACGCACAGGAACAACCGAAAGCCACCGGACAATGCACTGCACCCAGGAGGTGCGACACATGCCGGTGGCAGGCGAATTCGCAGAGCCAACGAATGTGTTCACCGTCTAATCAGGCGCACTCTTGGCTTGGGCCATCAAAGCTTCGACCGAGCCGGGCTCGAAACAGCCGGCGAGGTCGGGGCAGTCGCAACACGTCGGCGAAGTGCAATGGGACAGCCCGTCGGCGTCGCACAATTGGCGGAAAAAAAACCGCTTCCAGCGCATGTTGTCGACATTGCGGCCGGCCAGAGCGGGGAAATACATCCGCATCAATCGCGTGAGACTCGCTCTGTCGGAAAGCCCCAGATCTTCCCAGAGATGGTTGCCGTCCATAGAGCGGCGCGCGATGATCGCGGCTAGACACGTCGTCTCATCGCTGGCGACTTCGAATTCGCTGAGCAGCAGCGCGCGCACCCAGGCCTGCTCCTCTCTTTCATCGGACTGTACGTAGTCTTCCGGGCGAAGCAGGGGATGATCGGGCACATGCAGCATCAGGAGCGTGGCGAGCGCCATTCCGCCGATGCCGAGGCGGCAAGCGAGCGAACCGCCCCGAGCCTCCCACTCGGCGATCGCCTTTTGGAGAACCGCGCGGTACATGGCCGCTTCAAAATCCCACGACGCTTCGACGGCCGAATGTAAGGTGGTTCCAGTCGCGCGCGGGGCGCTGGCCGTCGTGTCCATGTCAACGGCCCCCTCTCGTCATGCACCAAGCTCGCCTGCGGGAACGTGGGTCTGGCAGTTCTTCGGGCAGACCCGGGCGCAGGCGCCGCAGCCGATGCATGCCCCCGCATTGTCGACCGCCATCACCTTGCGGTTGAGTTCGCCGTCGAAATCGTCGTCGTCGTCCTCGGTGACGATCCCGAGGGTGGCGCCGGCCTCGTCGAGCCCGTAGAGGTGCATGACATCGCGCGAGCAGACCTTGAAGCAGCGACCACAGCCGATGCAGGTTGCCCCGTCGATGTCCGTGAGATAGACCGGCATCCAGGCGCTGCCGTCGCGCGTCGCAAATGTGCTCATGGCCATGGTCCTCCGGGAATGGGGTTCAAGCGCTCGCTTGATGCGGCTTCGGCAAGTCGCCGCCGCCAGCCTCCAGAGCCTTCAGCTCGGCGCGTGCGGCCTCCAAGGCGGCGTAGGCGTCGCGGGCGGATTCGGCGACGGCCATGATCCCTTGCCAGTTGATCGGCAGGTCCTCGGCCAGATCGTGCAGATTCATTTTCGCGGTCGTCGCGCGCGCCGAGAGCTTCTTGATCTCGGTCTTCTTGTCCTCGAGTGCGGACATGGGATCGGTCTCCTGTTTATCGTCAGCGGTCGCGCGTGCGGCGCCTCAGGCGTTGGCCACTTCTGGATAGGCCTTGATGTTGGCAACGCCCTGGGCGACCAGCTTGCCGCCTTCGGTCGCGAGCTTGGCGATGGAGGCAAAGCCGAAGCGGTGCACGTCGCGGAGATGTTTCGACAGCACGACGAGCTTTCCGGTGGTCAGCAGCACGCGCCCGAATCCTTCGTGGTGGATCTTCATCATTGGGCTGGCGACGAGGCCGGTCTCCTGCTCCATGGTCAACGAGACGGCGTTATAGAACAGGTCGAGCCGCGCCAGCACATCGGGATCGGGATCGGCCATCAGCGGCAACTCGCGGCGCTGCTCCTTGGTCAGGAGGAAAGGCGCGACGAGGTCGGCGTCGGGCCGCCCCTCCCAGACGCCATAGGAGTCCTGGGCGCGGATCAGGCGGATGAGGGTGGCCACGAACGGCGAGCACAGGGCCGCAGCAGCGGACATCTCGTCGGGGGCCTCGGTTAGCGAACTCATCAGCTCTCTTCCTCTGCAAACGATGGTTTCGATTGAAAGCCGGCCTGACCGAGGATTTTCCTCAGCCACGGCGGCGGCGAGCCGCCCAGCATGCCCTGCACGCGGCTGATGACGTCGTCGATGGGCTGCGGATCGGCGATCTTGACCGGGTGGATGCCGGAGCGAACGACCTTGGCGGCGGCCGGTCCGCCTATCGCCAGGACGAACAGGAGGTGGACGCCAGCGAGGGCATCGACCTTGGGCGTGATGCGATCATCGCCATCGTCCTTGTGTTTGCCGCCCTCGTCGGAGACGGCATCGAAGGCGACTGCGCCGATGAACGCGGAGCTTGTCGCGCCGACGTCGTAGATGGCGAACTTGCGCGCCGAGCCGAAGTGGGCGTTGAGCCCCTTCATGTCCTGTGTCGCAATTGCGATGCGGATGGCGGGACCGGCAGGAACTGCCGGATCGCGGTTGGGCTCAATTAGCTGCAGATGTCGGATGGTCATCGCTGTCCTCGCGGGCGCGTCTGAGAAATGGGTTGAGGTCGTCTGGCGTCGGAGTGTGGATCTGCCCCTGGAAGATGTTGGCGACCTCGAAGATGAGATCGCGCGTGCCCTCATAGAGGATCGTCCGGCGGTGCTGGCTGCCGAGTCGGTCGAAGATCGGGAAGCCGACGCGCATCAGCGGAACGCCCAGCCGATCCGCCGCCTGACGGCCGTGGCTGTGGGTGACGAGCAGGTCCACTCCGGCTGCCGCCGCCCTGTCCTCCAGGTCCTGCAGGTCGCCGACCTTGACCGTTGCGGTCGGGACCTTCTCCAGGACTGGCGAATGGCCGGTCGTGGTCACGGCCGTCACGATCTCAGCACCGAGGCCGGCAAAGAACGCCGACAGCGCGTAGAGCAGGTCGGGCTCGGCCCCGATGGCAATGCGCTTGCCGCCAAAGTGGAAATGGCCATCCAGCATGGCATCGGTCAGCTGGTTGCGGCGACGGCGGATGCCGGCGGGAACGGGGCGGCCCGACAGCTCCGACAGCAGCGCGATGAAGCGGTCGACGGGCTTCAGGGCCGAGAGCGTGTCGAAGACCATGAAGGCAACGTCGGCGCGCTCCTGCAGCAGGCGGGCGGGCTTCCGCATGTGCTCGCCTATGGCTATCGTGAAAGCCGATTGCCCCATCTCGCGGATCGAGGCCAGCGGCGCGCCGCCATAGGTCGTCGGAATCCAGCGCTCGGGCACGGTGCCGTCGAGGGCGCCCGAGATGTCGGGGACGATCACCGGCTCGAGACCGAAGGCTTCCATCGTATCGCGCAACAGCTCGATGTCGGCGACGGTCAGGTGCGAGCCCGCCAGAATGTTGACCCTGTGCGCGAGCTTGGGCGCCGCCGAGGTTTCGACGAGCCCGTCGATGATGGCGGTGACGGCCTTGCTCCAGCCCTCCTCGATGGCGCCGTCGAAGTCCGGCGTGTTGACCAGCACGATATCGGTGCCGGCGAGTTCGGCGGCGCGGCGGCGCTTGATGTTGGCCAGTTCGCCGGCAAAGTCCTCGCCGCGCGTTTCGACCAGCGCGGTGGTGGCCACGCCGATGAACCTGGCGCCCGTCCGGGTCTTCAGGTTGAGTATTGCCTCCTCGAGGTTCTCCGCCCCGCCGAGGATGGTCGTCACCTCATCCATGGCGGTCGTCTGCAGCGGGATCGTCTCCTTGAAGTGGCGGACGAACAGTACGAGCGCGAACGAGGTGCAGCCCTGGCTGCCGTGGAACAGCGGCACCGAGCCCTCGATGCCCAGGAACGCGAAGGCCGCGCCCAGCGGCTGGGAGGATTTCAGCGGATTGACGCTGGCTGCCTTGGAGTGGGGAACGATCTTGCTCATGGTGGCCTCCCTCAGCATTCGCCCATGTCGTCGGCGGTGGTGCCGGCAAAGCGCTTTCTGGATTGCGCGACGAAGTCGGCGGCGATGACCTCGCCCGGGAGAGCGCCCAGGACTGGGACTGCTGCGGCCGGCGTCGTGCCAATGAGACGGCCTTCGCTGTCCCACGGGGCTGGCTCGCGCACGGCCGCCCACACCGGATTGGCGATCGCGATGTCGATCTGTCGGACGAGTTCGACCATGCCGTCGTAGCCGGCGTAGGGGTGGTGGCGCTCCTGGTTGATGTCGAGCCAGGCGGTCCTGGCTTTCAGCGCGATGAACTGCGTGCGCCCGCCCGACAGCATGATGTCGGCCTTGTCGTCGGCGAGCATCTTGTAGAGGTCGCGCGGAGCCATGCTCTCGAACATGTGCGGATCATCCTTCATCAGAGCCTTGATCCGCTCCTTGTCCTCCAGCGTCGATTTCTTGACCGAGGTGCCGACGATTTCCATGCCGACCTCCATCAGTGCGGAGACGACCGACCACGACTTGACGCCGCCGGTATTGAGCAGCACCCGCTTGCCGGCGAGCCGTTCGCGGTAAGGGGCGAGACGTGCCCAGGTGCGCGCCTCCTCGTCGGCAATCAGCGCTTCCGTTCGCTCCAGGAGATCGGTAGGAGCCCCGCGCGAGACGAGCAGCCGGGCGGTCTGGCGCAGGGCGTCGGAGGTGTCGGTGATGCCGTAGAACGAGCCCTCGAAGAACGGGATGCCCCAGCGCTCCTCCATCTTGCGCGCCAGATTGATGAGGGCGGTCGAGCACACCATCATGTTGGCGCGCGCGGTATGGGCGCCCGCGATGTCGGCGTAGCGGGCGTCGCCCGGGACGCACGCCCGAACGCGGATGCCGAGCTTCTCGAACAGCGGCTTCACCATCCAGTATTCGCCGCTGAGATTGAACTCGCCCAGGATGTTGATATCGGCTTCTCCGATATCCTCCGGCTCGCGCGTGCCGATGACGTGGTCGATCAGCGCCTCCCCAGCGAGCTTGTTGCCGAGGTTCTTGGACCCGACGAAGCCTGGAGCATTCACCGGGACGACGGGCAGGCCGAACTTCTCCGATGCGTGCCGGCAGACCGCCATGATGTCGTCGCCGATCAGCGCGGTGACGCAGGTCGAGTAGACGAAAATGGCAGGAGGGGCGTAGCGCTCGGCAATTTCGCGGATCGCCTTCAGGAGCTTCGTCTCGCCCTGCCCCATGACGATATCGAGTTCGGTCAGGTCGGTCGTGAAGCTGGTCCGCCAGAGGTCCGGGCCGGAGGAGGCTGCCCCGCGGTTGTCCCAGGAGTTGCCCTCGCAGGCGAGTGGGGCGTGGATCAGGTGGGCGACATCGGTGATCGGCTGCAGCGCGATCTTGGCGCCGTCGAAGGCACAGCCACCGGCCGCAGCACCTGGCGTCAGCGGCTTGGAGCAGCCCTTCTTGCGGGACTTCTCGTCCTTGGCCTGGTTTTTGTCGCAGGCCGGCTCGTCGAAGACGTGCGCGATTTTGTCCTTGAGCATGGTGCTCTCCATAGCTGGCCAGCAGGAGGCTGCGAGGGGGCGGAAGCGCCCTCTCGCAGTTGGTTCACCGCGTCAGGTCGAACGAGAAATCGGTGACGCCGGGCTCGTTGGTGTCGTCGTCCATCACGTCCATGATCTTGTCGAGCAGCGTGACCAGCACGCGCAGTCCGCCCTGGTAGCCCATGGTCGGGAAGCGGTGGTGATGGTGGCGGTCGAACACCGGGAACGTCAGGCGGATGAGCGGGATGTTGAGGTCGCGCTCGAGGTATTTGCCGTAGGAGTTGCCGATGATGAAGTCGGCCGGCTCCGTGGCCAGCAGTGAGCGCAGGTGCCAGAGGTCCTTGCCCGCCCACACCTGGCAGCCCTTGCCGAACGGTGAGGACGCCAGCAGCGCGACCATCTCGGCCTCCCATTCCTTGTTGCCGTTGGTGGCTAGGCAATGGATCGGCTCGCCACCCGTCTCCAGGATGAAGCGGGCCATGGCGTAGACGAAGTCGGGGTCGCCATAGATCGCGTATTTCTGCCCGTGCAGCCACGACTGGCTGTCGGCCATGGCGTCGATGAGACGGCCACGTTCCATGCGCAGCGCCTCGGGGATCTCCTTGCCGGTCAACTCGGAGACCTTCATCAGGAGTTCGTCGGTGGCGCGGACGCCCATGGGATAATGGAACGAAGCCGTCTGCTGGCCGAAGCCGGCGACGTAATCCATGGTCTTGGGCGAGCAGTAGGCCTGCAGCGATAGCGTCGCCTTGGCATCGATGGCGCCCTTGACCTCGGCAATCGAGGTACCGCCGTCGTACATGCGGTACTCGCCGTCAGAGGGGGTATCGAAATTGTCGCTGGCATCCGACAGGAAGGTCGCCTCGACACCCATCAGGGCCAGAATGCGCTTCAGCTCGCGGTTGTTGCCGACGCAGTAGCCGTCAAAGCCCGGGATGATGTTGATCTTGTCGCCGGGCGTGGCCGTCTTGCCCTTCCAGAAATGCTCGATGATGCCCTTGATCATGTTGTCGTAGCCATTGACGTGGCTGCCGACGAAGGCGGGCGTGTGGGCGAACGGGACGTCGTAGTCCTGCGGGACGGAGCCCTTGCCCTTGGCTTGCTCGATGAAGGAGTGCAGGTCGTCGCCGATGACCTCGGCCATGCAGGTCGTCGAGACGGCAATCATCGCCGGATTATAGAGCGCCTTGGTGTTGGCGAGGCCGTCGACCATGTTGTTGAGGCCGCCGAACACGGCCGCGTCCTCGGTCATGGACGAGGAGACCGCCGAGCAGGGCTCCTTGAAGTGGCGAGAGAGGTGCGAGCGGTAGTAGGCAACGCAGCCTTGGCTGCCGTGCACGAAGCTCATGGTGCGCTCGAAGCCGGCGGCGGCGAACACGGCGCCCAGCGGCTGGCAGGCCTTGGCTGGATTGACGCAGAGAGACTCGCGGGCGAGGTTCTTCTCACGGTACTCCCACGACTTCGTCCAGTCGGCGATTTCTGCGACCTTTTCGTCGGAGTGGCCGCCTTCGTATTTCTCCTTCTTGTTCTTCAGCATCTCCTTGTATTCCGGCTCGCGGAACAGCGGACGATGATCGAGGATCTTTTCGGCTGATTGAGGCATGGGGTAAGCTCCATCGTTAGCCGTCCGCCATACGGGACGCGCTCAAGGATGTTTCTATTGTTCATCTTCAAAGGTCCAAGGGCTCAGCCCTTGGCGGGGTCCAGGGGCAGCGCCCCTGGTCTGGCCTTGTCTCTCAGGCCGCCTTTTTCCACGGCGCGTCGAACAGCTCCCAGACGGGATTGTTGATGGCCAGATCCATATCGCGGGCGAAGATCGCAAAGCCGTCGTAGCCATGATACGGGCCGGAATAATCCCACGAGTGCATCTGGCGGAACGGAATGCCCATCTTCTGCACCGGGTACTTTTCCTTGATGCCCGAGCCGACGAGATCAGGCCGCTTCTTCTCGATGAACTTCTCCAGCTCGTAGCCGCTCACGTCGTCATAGATCAGCGTGCCGCCCTTCACATAATGGCCGGTGCGCTGATAATCGTCGCCGTGGCCGAACTCGTAGCCGGTGCCCGTGATGACCATGCCGAGGTCCTCATAGGCATTGACCACATGGCGCGGGCGCAGGCCGCCGACGTAGAGCATCACCGTCTTGCCCTCGAGCCGCGGCTTGAACTTGGCGATGATGGAATCGACGAGCGGCTGGTACTTGGCGATGACGCGCTCGGCACCCTCCTTTATCTTGTCGTCGAAGTGGGCGGCGATCTTGCGCAGCGAGGCGGCGATCTGCGAGGGGCCGAAGAAGTTGTACTCCTCCCACGCCACGCCGTACTTCTCCTCCATGTGCCGGCAGATGTAATTCATCGACCGATAGCAATGGATGAGATTGAGCTTGGCCTTCGGCGCCCGCTCGATCTCCGTCAACGTGGTGTCACCCGACCAGCTGCCGACGACATTCAGGCCCATTTCCTCGAGCAGGATACGCGAGGACCACGCGTCGCCGCCGATGTTGTAATCACCGATGACATTGACGTCGTAAGGACCCGCAACGTAGTCGGTCTCCTTTTTGTCGAACACCCAGTCGCGAATGCTGTCATTGGCGATATGATGGCCGAGCGATTGGGAAACACCGCGGAAACCCTCGCAGCGCACCGGCACGATGGTCTTGCCGATCTCCTTGTTCTTCTTGCGGCTGACCGCTTCGATGTCGTCGCCGATGAGGCCGATCGGGCATTCCGACTGGATGGTGATTCCGTTCGCCAGGGGGAACAGCTCGTTGATCTCGTCGATGATCCTTTCGAGCTTCTTGTCGCCGCCGAAAACGATGTCCTTCTCCTGGAAATCGGAGGTGAACTGCATCGTCACGAAGCTGTCAACGCCGGTCTTGCCGATGTAGTAGTTGCGCCGCTGCGACCAGGAATATTGTCCGCAGCCGACGGGACCATGGCTGATGTGGACCATGTCCTTGACGGGACCCCAGACGACACCCTTGGAGCCGGCGTAGGCACAGCCGCGGACCGTCATCACACCGGGGATCGACTTGATGTTCGATTTGACATCGCATTCCGACAGCGCCTGGCCGCTCTCGTCGGTGCCCTTGTCCTCGGCAACGTCGAGGTGCTTGCGCCGGCGCTTGGCGGCCTTGTCGGGATAGGCCGACAGCACCTCCTCGATCAGTTTCTCATTGAATTCCGGGGTATTGGTAAAATCGTCCATGTTGGTCTCCATTCCGAGAGAGAAAGCGCAAGGTCCGAGTTCAAGGCTGCGGGTTGCGCTCTGCTCGGGGGCTCGTGATCGACGTCAGTGCGCGGCGGCTGCGGCCTTGGCGGCCTCTTTGGCCTGCAGCTCGGCGAGCGCCTGCTCGTCGGTTTTCATGATGCCGAAGTCGAGCAGCATATCCTCGAGTTCCTCCATGGTGATCGGCGTCGGCACCGTGCCCTTGCCGGAATTTCCGTGGATCTTCTCGGCGAGCTGGCGGTACTCCTGCGCCTGCTTGCTGTCGGGCGCGTATTGGATGACCGTCTGCTTCCTCAACTCGGCGTGCTGCACGATGTTATCGCGCGGCACGAAGTGGATGAGCTTGGAGTTGAGGCGAGCGGCGAGTGCCTCGGAGAGGTCCAGCTCGCGGTCGGTCTGGCGCTCGTTGCAGATGAGGCCGCCGAGGCGGACGCCACCCGAGTGGGCATACTTCAGAATGCCCTTGGCGATGTTGTTGGCGGCATAGAGCGCCATCATCTCACCCGACATGACGATGTAGATTTCCTGTGCCTTGTTCTCGCGGATCGGCATAGCGAAGCCGCCGCACACGACGTCACCCAGAACGTCGTAGGAGACGTAGTCGACGTCGTCGTAGGCGCCGTTTTCCTCGAGGAAGTTGATCGAGGTGATGACGCCTCGGCCGGCGCAGCCGACGCCCGGCTCAGGACCGCCGGACTCGACGCACTTGATGCCCTTGTATCCGACCTTCAGGACCTGCTCGAGCTCGAGGTCCTCGACGGAGCCCTCCTCGGCGGCCAGATGCAGAACCGTGTCCTGGGCCTTGGCATTCAGAATGAGACGCGTCGAATCCGCTTTCGGATCGCAACCGACGATCAGGATCTTCTGACCGAGATCGACGAGTGCGGCGAGCGTATTCTGGGAGGTGGTCGACTTGCCGATTCCACCTTTTCCGTAGAAAGCAATCTGGCGCAGTGAGCTCATTGGCTGTCCCTTCCGATTGGTGCCTGTCTGGGGCCTGTAGCGTTACCGTCGGGTGAGCCTCGACGGCCCCGCCGTGAATGCGTAATCGCAACACTCGTGCCAACTCTGGAGGACAATAATTTGTCTATTTATATCAATGCTTTGATGCGGTCTTGACGAGTGTGGAGCGGGGACTTTTTCGTGTGACAAAGCCGACATTCATGTCGGAGCTTTTGAAGGTTGTGGACGAGGAAATGGAAAAGGGGGCCGCACCCGACCCCCTTCTCCGTTTCGACATTTGGCAGCGATCGTCACTGGACCGCGGTGAGTGCTCCGACGGCTTCGGCCAATCCACAGGCTATTGGTTCGATTCCCTGCTCGGCGAAAAACCTCTCCTCCATCCGCGTCGGCTCGAAGTCGAGCACGGCATAGCAAGGACCACCCGAGCGCTTCATGATCTGGCGGGCATAGGTGCGCAGCATCTGATCGTCGAAACGGCAGCCGACGAAGAGAAAGCCGCGGCCCGTGCGCCGCTCCTTCACGACGTCGGGGATCGGAGACTGGATGTCGATCTCGGTCAGCACTTCGACGTAGTCGCTGTCGGCGACCAGGAAGTTGCCGGCGGGCTCGATCGATCCGTGCGGCTTATAGATGATGGTGCGGGCTTTGGCAGCCGCCACGGGAGCGATCTCGCTACCGTCGGCCGCGTAGGTCTTGGTCCAGACGTCGCGAGTTTCCAGAGCGCGCGTGATGCCCTGCACCTGCGCGAAGTCGTTGCGCCCGGCGGCCTTGAAGGCGCGTGCGATGCCAGCGTCGTACCAGGTGTCGATGACGAGCGGGATCGGCAGGCGGGCAAGCCAAGTCTGCAACGCGCCGGGTTCAACGGGCGCCTTGAAGATGTCCGTAAGGAATGCGACCAGCGTCTTGCGGTGGCGCCGCTGCTCGATGAACTGCGCCGTGCCCCACATGTTTCCGCGCAGCATGGCACCGACGGGGGCCCGTTCGTGAAGCGCCATGGCGAGTGCCACAGGCGTCGTCGGAACACCGACACGGGGGCCGATGTCGAGGAGGCCGGGACCAACGTAAGGAATGATGCGGCCGGCCACGATCTCGGCGGCCACGGCCTCGAGCTGTCGTCGCGCGTCAGCCGACGGGGCCAGCGTCTGCCGTAAGCCGGGGAGTGTCATATCGGCAGTCCTCCTTGATGTTCGGGGCGTGGTCGGTTGGTAGTTCAAGCCGCATCCGCGAGCTTCTTGGCCTCGACCGTGATCGGCAGGCGCGTATCGGCTGCCAGGTCGGGCAACTCAAGCCGCCAGCCGTTGCGCAGCTGTACCCAGCCGCCCCACAGCGCCGGATTCTCGGCTTCGACGATCGGCTCCTCGAGGTCCTTCTTGGGCACGTAGACCGAGTAGCCCTTCGGCGTATGGCGGATCATTACCTTCATGAGCCTTGGCTCCCGTTGTCCTGTTGGTGTGTTGGTTGCTCTTGCGCGGCGGCCGGAACGTAGCGGGTCAGTTCCTTGCCGCGCATGCCGACGATGGTGCCGCGATCGATCCATTCGACGGCGTAGATGAAGAACGCCTGCAGGAAGGTGCCGATGTCGCGCACGTAGCCGACCTCGCCCTTCTTGACGACGATCTCGCCGATCTCGCGCCCGCGCACGGTTCCGTCGTTGCGGATGTTTTTCAAGGACACGACCTTTTCGCCCGGCCGGAACAGCGGCGGCTTGAAGATCTCGACGTCCTGCTCACGTCCCAGACCCATCTTGGCCGCCTCCTCTATCTGCCCCACGCGGGGCAATCCTGGCACGCGCCGCCGCGCTGACCTCCGGGTCGGGATCATCGGCCAGCATCGGCAGCAATTCGGGAACGCACCGCTCGGCAACCGCGAAGCGGACCCGCAGATCCGGGTCGCGGACAAGGGCTGCAAGTTGATCCGGGCGCAGCCGGCGCGCGACTTCCAGGCGCACCAGCGGATCGGGATCGAACAACATCGCGGCCAGCTGCTCGGGCAGGATGCGGGTCGCAACGATCCTCCTCACCTCGCCCTCCGAGTCGGAGCGGGCCAGGATGACGACCTCGGCGGGAGCGCGGCGGGCGACTGCGGCGCGCACTGCGTAATCATCGTCGGCGAGCATATCGATTAGGTCCTTTCCCTCGACCCTGTGCGCGACGGCAAGGCGCACCCGGCGATCCGGATCGACCTTCAGCGCCGCAATGCGGTTCAATGGCAGGCGGTAGGCGACCATCGCTCGGACGTCGGCTTCCGGGTCGTCGATGAGACGGGGCAGCAGGAAGACGCTCGCATGCTTGGCGGCCAGCACCCGCAGCTCCGGGTAGGCGTGCTCGAGATAGCGGTTGGCCAGTTGCGGGTTGTGTCCAAAGAAGCGGTCGATGCGCTTTGCCCGGCGATCACGGACGCAGATGCGCCCAAGGTCGCAGCGCCCCTCGGCGCGCATCGACGCGTGCGGACAGTCGCGGCAGGACACCGGCCGGCCGAGCCAATCGAAGGCTTCGATAGCCTCGCCCGAGGTCGCCTCCGCCATGTCGCCCTCCCTGGCCCGTGCTGCAACCGCCGTGGCCCGCTCATGCCTTGACGCACGTCTTGGGCACCGGGCAGACCTCGACACACTGCGGCTTGTCGAAATGGCCTTCGCACTCGACGCACTTTTTGGCGTCGATCACGTACATGTCGCCCTTCATCTTGATGGCGGCGGTCGGGCACTCGAATTCGCAGGCGCCGCAGACGGTGCACTGGGAGGCAATGATCTTGTAGGCCATGGGAGGTCTCCTTCGGTCAGGCTTCAAGTGGCGGATGGACTACGCCGACAGCGCCTGTGGGCGGGCGCTGAAGTCGGCGGCATAGAAGGTTGAGATCGCGGCCTCGATGTACTCGGACGCGTAGGCGTCGGTGACGGTGATGCCGGCGCTGGCAAGATCCTTCTTCGGGCAGTCGCCGATCTTTGAGCACAGCACGGCGTCGACGCCTTCGAGTGTGCGGATGACGCTGTCGAGGGTGGCGTCCTCCCCGAAGCCGCCTTGGCAGTAGGCGTCCTCGACCTTGCGGTGGCCGATGAACCGAACGCCTTCGGGGCCGGCCTCGTAGACCTGGAACTCGCGGGCGTGGCCGAAGTGCTGGTTGACGCGTCCTCCGCCCTTTGTCGCGATGGCCACCAGGATCGGCCGCTCGGCGGTGGCCTTCAGGTCCTCGACGGCGGAGGTGCGGGCGG